>JANOMH010000088.1:0-5558 GCA_031420215.1 Rhodobacterales bacterium
TTTTTTTTTGTCTTCTTATTTAAGGGGGGGGGGGGGGGGGGGGGGGGGGGGGGCGGCCCCCCCCCGGCGGCGCTGAGCGCCTTGATCCGGGCAAGATGGGTGCAGAACTGGACGTCCGCTCTGTCCGGCATAGCCGACCCAGGGCCTTCGCCCGAGCGAACGTGTCATGCTGGGTGATGCAGTGGAACCGCAGGCATGCTAAACTGGTAATCAAATGTCGGGGCCGGGTTGAAGCGTAACCCAAAGGCAAGGGGCGCTTGGACGTGTATGTTGGTCCCGTCAGGAAGGCAACAGGGCGGGGAGGCTATGCTTGCCACCATTTGTTAAGTTGTTCCATGGCCAAATCATTTGACCCAGGCGGGATGCTAAGCCACTCTTTACGGACGAAAAGTCCGCCCAACGACCAACCCTAGATTGCCGAAACATGACAGATTTCTGTGAGGCCGCATGAAAATACTCGCCGTGGACGATGACCCATACATCCTTGAATTGCTGCCGATGATTGCGGCCAAGGCAGGCTTTGCCGATGTGACGACAGCATCTTGCGGTGAACTGGCACTTGCGGCGATGGTCAATGGCGAGGTGGTTTTTGACTGTCTGCTGTTTGACATTAACATGCCAAACATGGACGGAATCGAGCTTTGCACCCGGGCCCGCCAGCTTCCGGCCTATCGCCGGACGCCGATCATCATGCTGACCGCAATGTCGGAAAAAGACTACATCGTCGCTGCCTTCAAGGCTGGTGCCACGGATTACGCCACCAAACCGTTCGATATTGTCGAACTTGGTGCGCGGCTGCGGATTGCACAAGAACTGGTCAGCGCAAGACAAGACGCGACGGCGATGCGGTTGGCTGTCGGCGGTGCGCCAGAGTTTGACCTCTCTGCGGCCATACAGATCGAAGGGGTGTCAGACCTGATTGATTTTGCTGCCTTGGGCAACTACCTGACCCAAAGGTCTCGCGCGGGTTTGGCCGCAACACAGGTGATCGCTGTGCAGCTTGACCAGATTGAACAGATCTATGCCCGCGCCTCTGCTGCTGAATTCAATTATGCTCTGGCCGAAGTCGCAAATGCCGCCCGCGAGGCATTACGGACCAGCGGTTACCTTATGGCCTATGCAGGCAGCGGGGTTTTCGTCATCGTGTCCAATGCCGCAGCCTTTGTTCCCGCGATTGAGATCGAGACCGAGGTCCAGAGCCTGCTTGATAGCAGGAATTCGGAATATGACAGCGGCGAACCCTTGGACATTGACGTTTCAATCGGTAATCCCATTCAACCCAGCGTCGGAAACCTGGGCGACGTTTCGGGAACTTTTGACCGCGCTATTGCCCGTGCTGTTCAACGACTGGCGATAAAGCGATCCGAGCCCCGGCCCCTGAACATCCGCGTGAAATAAGGCGCGGATGGTCGTCGAATTCGTGAGGGACGCGCATTACGGCCCGATCCCCGTCAATCCGTCTGCACAAGAACCGGAGTGTCGGTCGGGACAGTAAACCAGAATGTCGTCCGTCCATCTGGAACACTCTCAAATCCGATCAGGCCGCCCATCTGCTCTACGATCTGCTGCGCGATGCTCAGGCCCAGACCTGTTCCTCCTCTTTTGCGGTTCGACGATGGGGCGGCCTGTGAAAAGGGCTTGAATACCTGATCACGGAACGAATCCGGTATTCCTGGCCCGGTGTTGCTGATGGATACCAGTATCTCTGTGCCCTGCTTTTGAACACTAACGTCAACCGTGCTGGCCCGGTCGGCAAATTTCGCGGCATTCGACAACAGGTTGGCCATCACTTGATGGAACCGTTTGGGATCGACAAGGCCGGTCAAGGCCCGGTCCGGGGATTTAACGGTGAAACGTACCCCAAACTTATCGGCATAGGCCAGATTGGCCAGCAAAGCCTCTTCAACCATTGCCACGACTGATTGCCGTGAAATCGTGAATCGCATCTGCGTGGTCGAGAATTTCTCGAAATCCAGAATGTCGCTTACCATTTGGTTCAGGCGGTCGCCGTTCGTCTTTGCGATGAAAAGCAGACGCTGCACCTCGTCGGAAAACGGCTCGTCGTCCATCAGCGCAAGTAGCGACAATGCGCCAAGGATCGAAGTCAGCGGGGTGCGCAATTCGTGGCTGACAATAGAAACGAATTCCGTCTTGACCTGATTGAAACGGCGTTGTTCGGTTACGTCCACAATCTGGGAAATGAAGTGGTCGGGTTTGCGCTCGGCATTTCGCACCATGCCAACACTGAGCATGCCCCACATGATCGCGCCATTAGATCGATAATAGCGCTTTTCAATTTTGTAGCTGGGGATCGCCCCTTGCATCAGCAAATTAAGCTGGCTCAAATCCGCCTCCAGATCGTCTGGGTGGGTGAGCGACTGAAAGTTGGTCTCATGCAACTCGTCTTCTGTATAGCCAAGCAGGTTGCAGAGGGCGGGGTTGACCCTTTGCCAACTACCGTCAAGGCCGATGATCGCCAGACCGATCGGCGCATTTTCAAATGCTGATCTGAACTGTTCGACGCTGATGCGAAGCGCCTCCTCCATCTTTTTGCTTTCGGTGATATCCGTCTGCGCGCCGATCAACTGGCTGACCCTGCCCGTGTCATCCCGCTGTGCGATGGCAATGTCTGATCGCATCCAGCGCCATCGCAATCCATCGCGTGATCGCAGCCGATACTCGCAATTGGCGCGGCTGACCCGACCCTCTGCGCACCGGCGGACCGGCTCAAGCGCCGCAGCAAGATCGTCAGGATGCACGCGGCTACGCCACACAGCCTGTTCGTCGACAATTTCCAAAGGCTCAAGTTCCAGCAACATGCGCCAGATATCCGAGACGATCACAGTGTTCGCAATCGGATCATACTCGAATACGCCGATGTTCGCCCCAAGGATCGCATTGTTTGACCGGATCAGATCGTTATTCACCAGCCGCCCCAATTGGCGTTCGGCAACAATGTCGCGCAGAATCAATGTGGAAAAGTGGCGTCCTGCGGCATCGGTCCAAGGCGTGATCTCGATTGCAAGCGGGACCGGGCGGCCGGTTTTGCTCCGGGCGGTCATGTTCCGCACATCGAGGTGAACGGCCGTGGCGTCAACAAAGCGCATTAATTCAGCCAGTGATGCGACCGGAAGAAAGGCAGGCACCTGCAATCCAAGCAGGTCATTGTAGTCATACCCAAGCAAGGCGGCCGCCGCCGGATTAGCATCAGCGATCTGCCCGGCGGCGTCCAACACAAGAATGGCCAATCCTGTCGCATTGACAGCATTCATCATCAACAGGCTGTCCATCATGCATCCGCCTTGCTGTGTTGCTGAAATGGCGTTGGTTTTGCCGGCATCTTATGCGACTGGCCGCTGTTAGCCAGTGCCGATCTTCGACGCTAGACGCCTTGGCCGAGTAAGCAGCTTATTGTCCCAGACCTCGCAAGCCACGAGGTTGGACAGCGGCCAACTTGCCAGCGGCGCGACCTTCGGCAAGATTAATCGCCGTCTCGAATGCAGCCTTGGCCCGCTCTGCCCTGCCAGAGCCGGGCCGAACTGGGTTACCGACCGAGACTGTGATTTCCCGATCTGTCTGTCTATCGCGGTCAAGAGCCATTTTTTGGAGCCGCACCAGTATTTCAGCTTCCTTGTCAGTAGCCAAAGGAAGTGTGACGCCGTTGGAAACAATGATAAATTGCCCGTGGCCTGCATAAGACATCGCATATCCATATGGCTTGAACACTTCGTCGATTGCAGCGGCCACCTGCGTCAGCGCTTGCACGAACCCGGCTGACGAGGTCTATGAATAGACTTCCTCGATCCGGTCAACACTGACAGCCATGACATAAGCAACCTCGACAGCCGTGCGCGAAAACCGGGTCAGGTAAATCTGCAAGGCACCATAATCGATCAGGTCGTTGCCCCCCGAAATCGTCAAAGCGTCCGACAGGTCGAAACGGTGAACTCTCAGGCCGTCCAATTGGATTGATCCGACTTTCGACGCCGTCCCGACCTGCGTGCGTTGATCGATCAGTTGCGTTTCCGCGATCCGCAGCCGTTCGCCGAATGCAATGACGTCAAAGGGCTTGGCCGTGTAGTCGGTGGCACCCGCCTTGAATGCGCGGTCCAAGTAAACCAGCTCCGTCATCGCGGTCAGCAGGATGATCGGGGACTTGCTATACCCTGGCAAGGCGCGGACCCGTGTGCAAAGCTCAATGCCGTCCATGCCCGGCATGTTGATATCAAAGACCAGACAGTCGTAAATCCTGCCGGAGTTTTGAACAATGTCCAGTGCCTGCAGGCCAGTCGCTGCTGTCGTAACCTCTGAATATCCGGCTTTGGCCGCGATTTTGGGGATCAGTTCAAGAATGAAAGGTTCGTCATCGACGGCCAGAATGTTCATGATCCGGTTTGGAACCTGACCCTGCCGAAGCAAAGGATCTGTCGCCTTCTCTTGCAGGTCCTCAGTAACCCCGGGGCCGCCCCCCCATCGGAACCAATTCGCACGATCACCGCGCCTGTGGCCAGACCTGCCCAAGCAATGAAAAGCGTAGATGTTGCCCCGACCAAACAATAAAGCAGGAACGCGGTCCAGACTGTTGCATGGTAACCGCCAGATTGGCACCGCCTTGCAAAGCGTTTTGGCCTGTCGGTTGTCCCAACTGACGTCGTTAGCGACGTCGTTACCGACGTCAGCGAGATCTGGCGCCATCAGGTGGCGATCTTGTTTACTGTGCCAACGGGCAGCGGCTTCCAGTTCCACGGGAGCAGTTCGGCGAGGCGGGGTGCGATGTGGTCATGGATGCGGGCGAGGGTGTTGGCGAGCCAGGCCTGAGGATCGACGCCGTTGAGTTTGGCGGTTTCGATCGGGGTGTAGGCGATGGCGGCGGATTTGCCGCCGGTCTGCGATCCGACGAAGAGGTAGTTCTTGCGGCCCAAGGCCACCGCCCGTTCATTCTGCCCATGTCGGCGAAAAGCGGGAGGTTCATTATCGTTGGCATCCCTATTTTGGCCGGCGCGTCAGTGTTCGAAGGGTAGAGCAGCGGGCAACCGGCCAGTTTCTCAAGGTGGAAGGCCCATCTGGCATTGTCGTTTCGATTCCTGGCTGGATGCTGGATCCCGTCGTCTGCGCCGATATGAGAACCGGCGCGCCGCAGGTTGGCTTTGCGGCACTGTCCGAATTGAAGAGGCTGGTCACGTCGGTCGCTGTTTCCGCAAACTCCCCAAGCGAGAATGGACTCGCATGGGAGGACGTCGATGAAACGGAACAACGCGTTCGCGCTGACCCCGGCCAGACAGATGAGCCTGATGTTCGAGCCCCGCAAGGTGGACGGGATGAGCGACGCGGAGCGGGCGAAGGCTGTAATGACACTTGCCCAAATCCTGATGCAGGCCGCCGGCCTTGTCGTAGAGGAGTTCGGCGATGAATAACGCGAGCTATGCTTGAATTTGGGTGACGCGCTTCATCAGGCGGCGCGGCTTTCGGTGTCTTTGGTCACTTCGACCCCGTCGTTGAATTTGATTCCTTCGATGACTTTTGGCAACTGATTTCTTCCGTTCAGACGTAGCCATTTC
>JANOMH010000089.1:0-2424 GCA_031420215.1 Rhodobacterales bacterium
GACAACGTTTCCTCAGGCGGTTTTCACGCCGAGCAGGCGCATGGCATTGTCTTTCAGGATCAGCGGGCGGACCTCGTCCCTGAACGGGGCTTTCTCAAACGCATCCAGCCATTTTTCCGGCGCAATCATCGGCCAGTCCGATCCGAACAGCATTTTCTTCTTCAGCATCGTATTGGCATAACGGATCAGAATCTCGGGGAGATACTTTGGCGACCAACCGGACAAGTCAATGTAAACATTGGGTTTATGCTGGGTCACCGCCAGCGCTTCGTCTTGCCAGGGAAATGATGGATGCGCCAGCACGATGGGCATATCGGGAAAATCGACCGCCACATCATCCAGAAACATCGGGTTGGAATATTTCAGCCGCATCCCGTTGCCGCCGCGCATCCCCGATCCCACGCCAGTTTGCCCGGTGTGAAACAGGGTGATGGCCCCCTCATCGGCAATCGCCTCGTATAGGGGATAGGCCATCCGATCGTTGGGGTAAAAACCCTGCATAGTGGGGTGGAATTTGAAGCCCTTGACGCCAAATTCCCGCACCAGCCGCCGCGCCTCACGCGCGCCCAGCTTGCCCTTGGCCGGGTCGATACTGGCGAAGGGGATCAGCACATCGGCATTCTCAGCCGCCAGCTGCGCCACTTCTTCATTGGCATAGCGCCGGTAGCCGGTTTCGCGCTCGGCATCGACCGGGAAAATCACGGCGGCGATGTTCTGCGCCCGGTAGTGGGCTGCGGTCTGTGGCACGGTCGGCGGGTGCGTCCAGGGGGCGCCGAAGTATGCAGCCATGGTGGATTGCAGGTCGTCATAACCGTCGTCGGCATGACAGCCGCAGGGTTCCTCGGCATGGGTATGAAAATCGATGGCGCGGATTTTGGTGAAATCAACCATGGTTCAGGCCCTGTTCCTGTCGGTAATGTCTGCACCTCTGTGGCGGTGGGGCAAGGTCTGGTCCAGCGCTTTTTGCAGGCGTTTCACTTTTCCATGGGTGGCGCAGGCCGGGTGCGTTAGCCTTGGGACAAAGGAGAACCCGGTGCAGGTCAAATCCATTCACGCTTTGGCGCGCGGGTTGCAGGTTCTGCAGGTGTTGCAAACCTCTCAGGGAATGTCGCTGGCGGCTTTGCATGGCCGCACCGGCGTTCCCAAAGCTTCGTTGTTGCGCATCCTGAAAACCTTGATGGAACAGGGGTTTATCTGGCAACGCATGCTGGATAACGCTTGGGTGCCCTCGTTTTCACTGGCCGAGATGGCTGGGCGGATGAACCGGGACCACCAATTGCTGGAAATCGCTTCGCCTATCTTAGAAGCTTTGACCCGACAGATCGAATGGCCGTCGGTTCTGGCTGTGCCGCGCCTGAGCCATATGGAAGTGATCGAAACCAACGTCACCCGGGCCTATTTCGACAATATCAGGCTGGGCCCGATGGGGTTTCAGGTCAATATGCTGCGCTCTGCCTCGGGGCGGGCGTTTCTGGCGTTTTGCGAGGAACCGGCGCGCGAGGCGGTCTTGCAAACCTTGCGGCGGTCGGACCGCAAAGGCGACCGGCTGGCGCATAGCCCACTCTATGTCGAAACGGCATTGGCCGAGACCCGGGCGCAGGGTTACGGCCTGCGCGACCCTGACTTTGGCGGAGATTATGACGAAGGGCGGGCTGTGGTGGATGATGGCCGGGACTCTCTCGCTGTGGCAATCAGGCTGCCGGGCCATGTGCCGGGCACGTTGAATATCACATGGTCGCGCAAGGTTCACAAGCGCAGCCGCGCGATTGAACTTTTGGTCGGTCCCGCCCATCGTGCCGCGGATGAGATTGCCCGCAAGTTTGCCCGATCAGATATGATTTCATCCAGTGAAATACCCCGCAGCGCGGATTGAACAGCTTTGCCCCTGTGCCTAACCTGTGCCCAACCGGGGAGGTTCTTTATGCTCACACGATCCGACATCGACGATATCCTGCGGCTGATCGACAGCTCGGATTTTCTGGAGCTGAAGCTGGAGATGGGCGATCTCAAGCTGGAATTGCGCCGGCCGGGAGC
Organism: Rhodobacterales bacterium; assembly: GCA_031420215.1. Classification (GTDB taxonomy): domain Bacteria; phylum Pseudomonadota; class Alphaproteobacteria; order Rhodobacterales; family Rhodobacteraceae; genus JANOMH01. The sequence goes on from JANOMH010000089.1 coordinate 2,035, forward strand.
AGTATCGGCAACAGCCATACCCCCTGTTCCAGTGCCGGTTGCGGCCCCGACCCCGGTCAAGGCTATCTCGCCAATCGCGGCGTCGGGCGGTGGAACTGCGGTTCTGGCCCCACTCTTGGGCATTTTCTGGCACGCCCCCCGCCCCGGTGCCGACGACTTTGTCAAACCCGGCGACAGGGTGACGCCCGACACGGTTATCGGCATCATCGAGGTGATGAAGCTGATGAATTCGGTTCCCGCCGGGCTGGCCGGTGTGGTGCTGGACATCACTGCGCCCAATGGCGAAATGGTCGAACACGGCCAGACCCTGATCCGCATTCAGCCGGACTAGGCCATGACACCCATTCGCCGGATCTTCATCGCCAACCGGGGCGAAATTGCTGTCCGGAT
>JANOMH010000090.1:0-6344 GCA_031420215.1 Rhodobacterales bacterium
CATCCAACAGGAGGCACGAATGGGACGGCTTTTTGGAATTATCCTTGGTTTTCTGATATTTGCCATGCCTGTAGCGGCGCAGGATTCGGATGCGATCGAAGATGTGATCGCCAATCAGCTGAGCGCCTTTAACGACCGCGATGTCGAAACAGCCTGGAGTTTTGCCAGCCCGATGATTCAAGGGCTGTTCGGCAACCCGCAGAATTTCGGGCTTATGGTCGAACAGGGCTATCCGATGGTCTGGACCAATGAAGATGTGCAATTTCTGGAACTGCGAGAGATCGCAGGGCAGTTTTATCAGAAGGTCTTGATGCATGATGCAAACGGCCAGCGGCATCTGATGGAATATGCGATGGTTCAAACCCCGGCGGGCTGGCTGATCAACGGTGTGGCGGAATTGCCGTTGCCGGATGTCGGCACCTGACTGGCGGTCAGCCCCACCGTCACGGTGCCCCTACATCCCGTTTACCCCTGATTGCTAACCCTTTGCGCGACCGGGCGGCGCTTTTGCCATTTCGGCGCAACAGGGGTTTGTCTCTCATGAACAAGGCAATTACGGACGGGCTGGTGCTGATGCCGACGCCATTTTCGGCGGGGTTGACCGTCTGGTCCAGCGGCGATGGCACGCCGGGGTCAGACACTTATGCGGCATCGGGCAATGGCGCATTCGTGCCTGCCGATCAGGATTTCGCGGGCTGTCTGGAAATCGCCAAGATCGCCAGTCTGACCAAGCTGCGTTATTTCGGCGAAACAACGTTATTGCCGGGATGTTATTTGCGGGTCACGGCCCGGGTCAAGGCGGTGTCGGGGGCGCTGCCTGCGGTGCGCATCGCTGGCTGGCCCGGTGGCTCTGGCGGCGCGCTGGTCGCGGGCCTGCCGCAATTCGGCCCGTCCACCCAGTTGACCACCTATGGCCAGGTAGTCGAGATCACGGCGATCATTGGCACCGGCTTGCGCACTGGCGTGGATATGGTCTGGAAAAATGCGATTTTCGGGCATTTCGGGCTTGATCTGACCGGGCCGAATGGGGGCGTGGTGCGGATTGACGATATCAGCATCACCGATGTGACCGATGTATTCATCCGCAACATGCTGGCCATGGTCGATGTGCGCGATTACGGGGCGGTGGGCAACGGCGTGACCGACGATACCGCGGCCTTTAATGCGGCAGATGCGGCAGCGAACGGGCGCGAGGTGCTGGTTTCGGCGGGAACCTATTATATCGGCTCGGATATTTCCTTTCAGAACCCGGTGCGGTTCGAGGGGACAGTGACAATGCCGGTCGCCGCTCATTTCATCCTGCAAAAGAACTTTGATTACCCGACCTATGTGCAAGCCTTTGGCAACGAGGAAACGGCCTTCAAAAAAGCCTATCAGGCCCTGCTGAACTTCTCGGATCACGAGGGGCTGGATCTGGGCGGGCGGCGGATCGGGCTTTCGGCTCCGGTCAATATGCAGGCCTGCGAGCCGGACAAAACCACATTCGCCACCCGCCGGGTGATCCGCAATGGGCAGTTTGAGCCGATTGCCGGGGCGGCCTGGAATGATACGGTCGTGACATCGCAGGCCACTTATTCGGCCACAACGCCGCTGACCCTGACCAATGTCGTCAATGTCGCCAATGTGCAGGTCGGATCACTGGTCACCGGCAATGGCGTGGGCCGCGAGGTTTATGTCAATGCGGTCAATATCGGCGCGCAGACTGTGACCCTGAGTGCCGAATTATATGACGCTGTCGGCACACAGGTGTTTACGTTCCGTCGGTTCAAATACCTGTTGGATTTCTCGGGCTACGCCGATCTGAGCAGCATGGCCATTGCAGATGTGGAATTTCAATGCAACGGCATTGCCAGCGGCGTGATGCTGGCCCGGCAGGGCCTGATTTTTCACTTGCGCGACTGTTTCTTTACCAAACCCAAGGACCGGGGTATCACCTCGACGGGCAGCGGCTGTCAGGGGATGTTGATCGACCGCTGTCAGTTTTTGTCTAATGAACAATCTCAGGATGTGGCAAGCCGGACCACCATTGCGCTGAACGCGAATGCCAATGATGTGAAACTGCGGGAAAACCGGATCGTGATGTTCAAGCATTTCTGTGTGCTGGGCGGAACCGGAACCACGATTGTCGGCAATCACTGGTTTCACGGCGATCTGACAACGTTGGGGGTGCGCAAGGGTGGGATCATCATTACCAGCCCCAATTGCATGACCACGATTACCGGCAATTACATCGACAACAACTTCATCGAATGGACAAACGAGCACGATGCCACGCCGAATTTCCTGAGCCAATATTCGTTCGGCGGACTGACCATGACCGGGAACATTTGTGTGGCCAGCAATGTCGCTCCGCAGTTCAACTGGTTGGTGATCAAGCCTTATGGCACGGGTCATTACATTCACGGGTTAACCGTGACAAACAATGTGTTCCGCACGTTTAATGGCAATATAGACCGGGTGGAACGGGTCGATACGACCTTTGCTGCATTGGACCTGAACCGGATGCGCAATATCACCTTTACCGGAAATGTGTTTCATGGAGTGAACGAAGAAATCCGCAACCCGTTGAACATGGTCCATACCCAGTCCACACTGGACCGGATCTGGGTTGCAGATACCGGAACCTATCTGCCCTTTGACGGGCGGGCGCGGTTCATTGATTCGGTGCTGCCGGTCAACCGGCTGGTCAATGCCAGCAATGGCACGGTCTACGAAGCCCCCTATGCGGTGCCCGAATTCGGGTCGACAAAGAAGCAGTTTCAGGTGATTTTTGCGACGCCTTGCACCGGAACTGTGCGATGTCAGGTGCGGATGGACAACCCGCTGTAGACCAGCGCTGATCGGGTCGAAAAAAGGGCGCCTTCGGGTGCCCTTTTTGTTTGCGTATCTGCCAACTGCTTAACAAAGCGGCAGGTTTACGGAAATCAGGCGGAAACTGCAGGGTTTCGGTCGGTCAATAGTGGCCAAACCGGTCTTTTGACGGGAAGGCTGCACAGCATGACAGCACATGCCGCCTTGACCCGGACCCGCGCCGATGCGCCGCCACCCCGTGCCATCGGGGCTTTGCGGCTTTCGGTCAGTCACGAACGCGCCAGCAGCCAGATCCGGGCCTTGCGCCAGTCCGGCTCGCTCAAAGCGCTGTTCCCGCGCCCCATTGGTCCGGCCTTGGAGGTGGTGTTGCTGAACACTGCTGGCGGGCTGACCGGGGGAGACCGGATGCAGACCGAGGTCGAGGCCGAGCCAGGCGCACAGGTGATCCTGTCCAGTCAGGCGGCAGAGCGGGCCTACCGCGCCCTAGGCCACTCCCGTGCCGAAGTGACCCTGCGACTGCAGGCCGGGGCAGGGGCGCGGATTGACTGGTTACCACAGGAAACCATCCTGTATGACGGGTCAGCCCTGGCCCGGACATTGCAGGCCGACCTTGCCCCCACCGCCCGGATGCTTCTGGTCGAACCGGTGATTTTTGGCCGGACGGCGATGGGGGAAGTGGTCAAGACCGGCCTGCTGCGCGACCGCTGGTTGGTGCGCCGGGCGGGGGAATTGATCTTTGCCGATGCCCTGCTGCTGGAGGGCAACTTTGCGGCCCATCTGACGGCCAGCGGCGTGGCGGGCGGGGCGGGGGCGATGGCCTCGGTGCTTTATGTTGGGCCAGATGCGGCAGGATATTTGACTGCCCTGCGCGGGCTCATGCCACCCACCGCCGGGTGCAGTTTGGTCCGCGACGGTGTGCTGTTCGCCCGATTGCTCGCCGGGGATGGATATGACCTGCGCCGCATGCTTATTCCGGTGATAGAATATCTGAGTTCCGCCCCGCTGCCCAAAGTCTGGAGATTGTGACCGATGCAACTGACCCCGCGTGAAAAAGATAAACTGCTGATCGCCATGGCCGCCGAAGTGGCCCGCAAGCGCCTGTCCCGGGGGGTTAAGTTGAACTATCCCGAAGCGATTGCGCTGATCACCGATTTTGTCGTCGAAGGGGCACGCGATGGCCGGTCTGTCGCCGATATGATGGAGGCCGGGGCGACGGTTGTGACCCGCGCCCAGTGCATGGACGGAATTGCCGAAATGATCCATGACGTGCAGGTCGAGGCGACCTTTCCCGATGGCACGAAACTGGTGACGGTGCATGCGCCGATCAGGTAGCCGATACTTTGATGCGCTCCGCGCGGGAGTATTTTTTCAACTCCGAAAATACGAAGGAAACAGGACATGATACCGGGCGAAGTGATGACAGCGGATGGGGATCTGGTGCTGAATGCCGGCCGCGAGGCTGTCGTGATCGAGGTGGCCAATACCGGCGACCGCCCGGTGCAGGTCGGCTCTCATTACCATTTTGCCGAGACCAATCCGGCACTTGCCTTTGACCGCGCCGCCGCCCATGGGATGCGGCTGGACATCGCCGCTGGCACCGCCGTCCGGTTTGAACCGGGGCAACGGCGCGAGGTGCGGCTCGTGCCATATGGTGGCAACCGTAAGGTCTACGGTTTCAACGCCAAGGTCACGGGAGATCTGTGATGAAACACGCGGCGCTTGTTCTGTCTCTGCTCGCAGTCACCGTTCTGGCCGGATGCGCCATGCAGCCCCCCGGCGATCCCGGCGTGCGCGGGTTCTGGTGGGGTCTGTGGGACGGGGCCATCGCCCCGGTGTCGTTCATCGTGTCGCTGTTCACGGATGGCTACCGCATCTACGCCGTCCCGAACTCTGGCCTGTGGTACGATTTCGGCTATCTGATCGGTCTGACCTGCTGGGCCGGTGGCAGCCACGCCGCCCGCCGCCGCACCTGAAGGAGTCTCCCATGTCCACCCGCATTTCCCGCCGTGATTACGCCGCGATGTTTGGCCCCACCACCGGCGACCGGGTGCGCCTGGCTGATACCGACCTGATCATCGAGGTCGAGCGCGATCTGACCGCCGATCTGGTCGGGCTGGCCTTGGGGTTGAGCAATGCCCCGGTTTACGGCGAAGAGGTCAAGTTCGGCGGCGGCAAGGTGATCCGCGACGGGATGGGCCAAAGTCAGATTACCCGCGCGGCGGGGGCTGTCGATACTGTCATCACCAATGCGCTGATTGTGGATTGGACCGGGGTCTACAAGGCGGATGTCGGGCTAAAGGACGGGCGGATCATCAGGATCGGCAAGGCGGGCAATCCTGACACCCAGCCCGGTGTGAATATCATCGTCGGACCGGGGACTGAGGCGATTGCGGGCGAGGGGAAAATTCTGACCGCCGGGGGAATCGACTCACATATCCATTTTATCTGCCCGCAACAGATTGACGACGCCCTGTATTCCGGCCTGACCACGATGATCGGCGGCGGCACCGGCCCGGCGCATGGCACATTGGCCACCACCTGCACCCCCGGCCCCTGGCATCTGGCGCGGATGTTGCAGGCGGCGGATGCATTTCCGATGAACCTGGCCTTTGCGGGCAAGGGCAACGCGTCCTTGCCCGCCGGGCTTGAAGAGCAGGTTTTGGCCGATGCGTCCTGTCTGAAACTGCACGAGGATTGGGGCACGACCCCCGCCGCGATCGACTGCTGCTTGAGCGTTGCCGATGCGATGGATGTGCAGGTAATGATCCATACCGACACGCTGAACGAGTCCGGCTTTGTTGAAAACACCATGGGCGCGATCAAGGGTCGCACCATTCATGCGTTCCATACCGAAGGGGCAGGGGGCGGCCATGCCCCTGATATCATTAAGATTTGCGGCGAACCGAACGTCTTGCCCGCATCGACCAACCCGACCCGGCCGTTTACGGTGAACACGGTGGACGAGCATCTGGATATGCTGATGGTCTGCCATCACCTCGACAAATCCATCCCCGAAGATGTGGCATTTGCCGAATCCCGCATCCGCCGCGAGACGATTGCGGCCGAGGATATCCTGCACGACATGGGGGCGTTTTCGATCATCGCCAGTGATTCACAGGCCATGGGTCGGGTCGGTGAAGTGCTGATCCGCACTTGGCAGACCGCCCATAAGATGAAAGTCCAGCGCGGCGAACTGCTGGGCGACCACGGCAACGACAACATGCGCGTCCGCCGCTACATCGCCAAATACACCATCAACCCGGCCATCGCGCATGGCATTGCCCACGAAGTCGGCTCTGTCGAAATCGGCAAACGCGCCGATCTGGTGCTGTGGAACCCGGCGTTTTTTGGCGTCAAACCCGAAATGGTGCTGCTCGGCGGCTCCATTGCCGCCGCCCCGATGGGCGACCCGAATGCCTCGATCCCGACACCGCAACCGGTGCACTACCGCCCGATGTTCGATGCCTTCGGCAAACTGCGCACCAGTTCATCGGTGGTGTTTGTCTCGCAAGCCGCGCTCGGCGCCGGCTTGC
>JANOMH010000091.1:0-1916 GCA_031420215.1 Rhodobacterales bacterium
GCGCAACTATGGCGGGTTGCGCCAAAAGATCCCCTATACATTCGCCGCCATGCTGATCGGCACGCTGGCCATTACCGGCGTCGGCATCCCGCTGACCAATATCGGCTTTGCCGGGTTCCTGTCCAAGGATGCGGTGATTGAAAGCGCTTATGCTGGCGGTACCGCCTATGCGTTCTGGCTGTTGGTCGCCGCCGCCGCGATGACCAGTTTCTACAGCTGGCGGCTGATGTTCATGACATTTTTCGGCTATGCGCGCGGCGATGTGCATACCCATGACCATGCGCATGAAAGCCCGCTGAGCATGCTGATCCCGCTGGGCGTGCTGGCTGTGGGCTCGGTTCTGGCCGGGATGGTCTGGTATAATTCGTTCTTTGGTGATCATCACAAGATGCAGGTGTTTTTTGGAATCACCCAGGCCGAAGCGCATGGCGAGGGGGCCACTGCGGCTGGCGAAGCGACCGCAGGCCATGGGGCCGAAGTGGTCGCGACCGAGGAGACTGCCCCTGCGGCCACAGCCGAAGCAACCCCGGAAGCGGCCGGCGAATTTGCCCCCAATACCCAGATCGCCGGGCAGGGCGCGATTTTCATCGGTCCCGACAACCATGTGATCGAGCAGGCACACGAAGGGCCGACATGGGTCAAGCTGGCCCCGTTTATCGCCATGCTGGGCGGCTTCCTGCTGGCCTATCAGATGTATATCCGCCGCCCCGACCTGCCCGCCAAACTGGCGGCAAACCAGAGGCCGCTGTATCACTTCCTGCTCAACAAATGGTATTTCGACGAGATCTATGACGCGATCATCGTCCGGCCGGTGTTCTGGCTTGGCCGGTTCCTGTGGAAACGCGGCGATGGCGCGGTGATTGATGGCGGGATCAACGGGGTTGCCATGGGCATCGTGCCGCTGCTGACCCGGCTCGCGGGCAAGGCGCAATCGGGTTATCTGTATCATTACGTCATCGCCATGGTGCTGGGGATTGCGGTCATTCTGACATGGGTGACATTGACGGGGGTGACCAACTGATGGGCAATGTCCTGAGCATCACCCTTTGCATCCCGTTGATCGGTGCAGTTATTCTGGCCCTGTTCCTGCGCGGATCAGACCCTGCGGCGCAAAGCGTTGCCAAATGGGTGGCGCTGGCCTGCACGGTGCTGACTTTTATCGCGTCGCTGTTCATCCTGTCGAACTTTAACCCCGCCGATACTGGCTTTCAGTTTGTCGAGGATCACCCCTGGCTGCTCGGTCTGCGCTACAAGCTGGGCGTGGACGGGATTTCGGTGCTGTTCGTGCTGCTGACCACAGCGCTGATGCCGGTCGTGATTGGCGCATGCTGGACCGTGAATACCCGGGTCAAGGAATACATGATCGCCTTCCTGCTCTTGGAAACGCTGATGCTCGGCGTGTTCATGGCGCTGGACTTGGTGCTGTTCTATCTGTTCTTCGAGGCCGGGCTGATCCCGATGTTCCTGATCATCGGCATCTGGGGCGGCAAGGACCGGATCTATGCGTCCTTCAAGTTCTTCCTCTATACGTTCCTTGGCTCGGTGCTGATGCTGGTGGCCATGGTTGCGATGTTTTCGCAGGCCGGGACGACGGACATTCCGACACTGATGACCTTCAAATTCGCCTCGGACTCGTTCCCGCTGCTTGGCATGCAAATTGCTGGCGGGATGCAGACGCTGCTGTTTTTGGCGTTTTTCGCCAGCTTTGCGGTGAAAATGCCGATGTGGCCGGTCCATACCTGGCTGCCCGATGCGCATGTGCAGGCCCCCACAGCCGGATCAGTGGTGCTGGCGGCGATCCTGCTGAAAATGGGCGGCTACGGCTTTCTCAGGTTCAGCCTGCCGATGTTCCCGGTGGCGACTGACATTTGGGCGCCGATGGTCCTTTGGATGTCGGCAATTGCCATCGTTTACAC
>JANOMH010000092.1:0-2445 GCA_031420215.1 Rhodobacterales bacterium
TTTCAGCGGCGTCGCTTTGCCCCCACGTGGGCCGAAATCAGCGGTGATCACGACTTTCGCATCGCAGCCATTGATCCGCGACCCCAAGGCATCGGGGGAAAAGCCTGCGAAAACAATCGAATGGATTGCACCGATCCGGGCACAGGCCAGCATCGCATAGGCCGCCTCGGGGACCATCGGCATATACAGGACAACGCGGTCGCCCTTGGCCACGCCCATGGATTTCAGGACATTGGCCATCCGGCAGGTATTCTCAAACAAGTCGCGGTAGGTGATATGCTTGGCCCCTTCCTTGGGGTCATCCGGTTCCCAGATGATGGCGGTCTGGTTTGCCCGGTCGACCAGATGCCGGTCGATGCAATTGGCCGAAATGTTCAGCGTACCGTCGCCGAACCATTCAATCCCGACCTGACCCAGCGCAAAACTGGTCGCTTTCACCCGGGTATAGGGCCTGATCCAGTCGACCCGCTTGCCCTGTTCGCCCCAGAACCCCACCGGGTCAGCGAGTGAGGCTGCATACATCCGGGCATAGCCGTCTGCATCAATATGGGCCGAAGCCGCCAGCGCGGCAGAGGGGGGATAGGTTTTGGTCATGTTTGGTCCTGACAGAGATTAGATGGCCAGATATTGCGCCCGGAGTTGTTCGTTTTCCAGCACTTCCTGCGCTGTGCCGTCAAACACCACCGACCCGGTATCAAGGATGACGGCCCGGTCAGCGAGTTTCAACGCGGCCACAGCGTTCTGTTCGACGATCACCGTGGTGATCCCCTGATCGCGGATGATGGCAAGGGTCTTGGCAATCTCCTGCACGATGACCGGGGCCAGCCCTTCGTAGGGTTCATCCAGCAGCAGCACTTTGATGTCGCGGGCCAGTGCGCGGGCGATGGCCAGCATCTGCTGTTCGCCGCCGGACAGGGTCACGCCTTCCTGTTTGCGCCGCTCGCCAAGGCGGGGAAACAATTCGTAAATCCGGTCGATCGACCAGCCCTTGGGCGGGGCGATCTGGGCGAGTTTCAGGTTTTCCTCGACTGTCAGGCCCGCAATGATGCGCCGATCCTCGGGGACCAGGGCGATACCGGCGCCTGCGGCCTGATAGGCCTTCATTTCGTGCAGGGGTTTATGATCCAGCCAGATCTCGCCATGCTTCAAGGCCGGGTTATCCAGCCGGGCAATCGCCCGCAGGGTCGAGGTTTTGCCTGCCCCGTTGCGCCCGAGCAGCGCCAGAATCTCGCCTTCGTGGATATTAAAGCTGACGCCCTGCACGATGTAGCTTTCGCCGTAATAGGCTTGGATGTCCCAGACCGACAGGAAGGCCGGGGCGTTTGGACTAAGCGGGGCTTTGGCTGTGGCGGTCATGATGTGCTTCCTTCGGGCGGGGGGGGGCAAAAATTTCAGGAAATTTTTGCACAAGATTTTTTCACAAAAATCTTGGGTTCAGACCTGCGCTTCGCCCAGATAGGCTTCGCGCACTTTGGGGTGGCCTTTGATGTTTTCCGGGATGTCCTCGACCAAGGGAGTCCCCTGGGCCAGCACGGTGATCCGTTCGGCCAGTGAAAACACCACATGCATGTCATGTTCGATAATCACCATGGTGATCGGGCGGCTGGCTTTGATCTGTTTCAGCAGGTCAATCGTGTTGTTGGTATCGGCCCGCGCCATCCCGGCGGTGGGTTCATCCAGCAGCAGAAGCTTGGGTTCCTGCACCAGACACATCGCCATTTCCAGCCGCCGCTTGTCGCCGCGCGACAGGGATCCTGCGTGCATCTGGCTTTTCTCCAGCATGCCGACATCGGCCAACATGGCGTTGGCCTGCGCCACAATACTGTCTTCACGCATGACGGTTTCAAAGGCGTGCAGGGCGAATGACCCGTCGCGTTTGGCAAAGCAGGGGATCATCACGTTTTCCAGCACGGTCAGATCGGCAAAAATCTCGGGCGTCTGGAATACCCGCGAAATGCCCATCTGGTTGATCTGATGCGGCGCGCGGCCCAGCACCGACTGGCCGTTGAACATCACCGACCCCGAATCCGGGATCAGTTTGCCGACCAGACAGTTCAGCAGCGTCGATTTGCCCGCCCCGTTCGGCCCGATGATCGCGTGGACGGTGTTTTCGGCAATGCTCAGGTTCACATTCCCCAGTGCCTGCAACCCGCCGAAGCGTTTGTTCACACCTTTGACTTCCAGAATACCCATGATCTTGTCCTATTCTGCCGGGGTGACAACGGGGGCGGCGGGCGTTTTGCGACGGACCATTTTGGCGATCTTTTGTCCACCCTGCACCAGCCCACCGGGCAGGAATACGACCACCAGCATGAACAGGATGCCAAGCGTCAGGTGCCAGCCCTTGCCGATGAACGGATGCACGATGGTGATCAGCAGGTTTTCCAGCCCGTCCGGCAGCAGACCGAACCATTGATGCAGGATGGTGTCGTTGATTTTCGAGAA
>JANOMH010000093.1:0-7080 GCA_031420215.1 Rhodobacterales bacterium
TGTGCCCTCGTCATCCACAGTCAGCGACCCGCGCCGGTCGGGAATGGTGCCATCGTCCAGCACGGTCACACCGCGGGCGGCGACCTGCTGGCCCATCAGCCCGGCAAAAGCGGACGTGCCCTTGCGGTTGAAATCGCCCTCAAGCCCGTGGCCCACAGCCTCGTGCAACAAAATCCCCGGCCAGCCGGGGCCAAGGACCACATCGAACACGCCCGCAGGCGCAGGTTCGGCCCCCAGGTTGACCACCGCGATACGCAGGGCTTCGCGGGCGGCCTCTTGCCAATGGGCGGGGGCGATCAGGCCGATCAGGCCGGTGCGGCCACCCGACCCGGCGTTGCCGGATTCGCGCAGGCCGTTTTCCTCGACGATGATGCTGATATTCAGGCGGGACATCGGCCGGATATCGGTGACCAGCTGCCCCTCGGGGCGCAGGATGACGACCTCTTGCAGGCTGGCCGCAAGGGTGGCGGACACCTGCACGACGCGGGGGTCCAGCGTGCGGGCGTAGCAGTCAATCTCGCGCAGAATGTCAATTTTCGCAGGGAAGGCTGTGCCGTCGAGCGGGTCCTGATCGGAGTAGAGCTTGCGGTTGGTCAGGGCAGGGGCGGCGGACATGACCCCGCCATTTTTATCATCTTGGGCGCCCACAGCCAGCCTTGCGGTGCCGACGGCGCGGCGCAGGGCATGTTCGTCGATGGTGGTGGAATGGGCATAGCCGGCCACTTCGCCCCGGACCGCGCGCAGACCAAAGCCTTCGGAGGCGTCGTAGCTCGCGGTCTTGATCCGGCCATCGTCGAAAGACAGCACCTCGGACCGGCGGCGTTCCAGAAACAACTCGCCATCATCAGCACCTTGGGTGGCCTCGCGCAGCAATGACAAGGCTGTGTCGCGGTCGAGCATGGTCTCGAACGGGCGAAAAGGGGCAGTGGGCATGGCGATATCCTTGGACTTGGGGCATAATGGCGGCATCGTGCGAAAAAGCGGCTCTATGCCGCAACCCCGCTTCTTGTGATGTTGGTAAGGATATGGGATTAGACAGCCAACAAACAGGGGATTCCACCCAAAGGTGGGGGCCACCGGGCCAGATACAAGGTTAAGACATGCAGCTGACCAAGACGATTTCCACACTTTGGGGGGCCGCAGGGGCCACTCTGCTGGGCACGGCCGTTGCGGCACAGACCGCGCTTGCGGACCTGCCGATCATAGGGGCACCGGTTGACGGGGCCATGGGGTTTCAGCCGCCTGCGACCAAACTGGCGCGGGATGCGTTCTGGCTGGATCACATGATCCTGATCATCATCACCGTGATCTCGGTCTTTGTGACCGGCCTGCTGATCTGGGTGATGATCCGGTATAATGCCAAACGGAACCCGACCCCGGCTGGTTTTACGCATAATTCTCCGCTCGAAATCGCCTGGACGATCATCCCGGTTGTGATTTTGGTGTTCATTGGCGCGTTTTCCCTGCCGGTTCTGTTTGAACAGCAGGAAATCCCCGAGGCTGATGTCACGATTAAAGTGACCGGCAACCAATGGTTCTGGAGCTATGAATATGTCGACGATGGCGTGGCTTTTGACAGCTACATGATCGGTTACGGCGAGGGGAACCTGAACCCTGACATTTCGGCGGCGCTGGTCGAGGCTGGCTATTCCGACAATGAATTCCGGCTGGCTACCGACAATCCGGTGGTTGTGCCGGTGGGCGCAGTGGTTGTGATGCAACTGACCGGGTCAGATGTGATCCATGCCTGGGCGATGCCGGCCTTTGGGGTGATGCAAAGTGCGGTGCCGGGGCGGTTGTCGCAATTGTGGTTCTCGGCCGAGCAGGAAGGCATCTATTTTGGCCAATGTACCAGTTTGTGCGGCAAGGATCATGCCTTTATGCCGATCACGGTGAAAGTCGTCAGCCAAGAGGTGTATGACGCCTGGCTGGCTGGGGCCAAGACGGAATTCCCGGCCTCGTGATGGCAAGCAAGGGTGGGTTAAAACCCACCTTACCAAAGCGACAAGGCCAGCAAGGTGGGTTGAAACCCACATTACGACCTAATGATAAATCGGCTGTTAAGGTGGGTTTCAACCCAACGCTCACCTGATCACTTGCCTGTAAGGTGGGTCTTGACCCACGCCCTTTTGCGCAATGACGGGACCCGGATGACCGACCTAGGCCTAGATCACCCCAGTAGCAGAGCGTCGGGCGGCGAGGCCGGGATAGGCGACTATTTTGCCCTGCTGAAACCCCGCGTCATGTCACTGGTGGTTTTTACCGCCATAGCGGGCCTTCTGGTGGCGCCGGTTCATGTCAATCCGTTCATCGGTTTCGTGGCGATCCTGTGTATCGCTGTCGGGGCCGGGGCCTCGGGCGCGCTGAACATGTGGTGGGATGCCGATATTGACGCGATCATGAAGCGGACAGCCAAGCGGCCGATCCCATCCGGCAAAGTCGCCCCGGCCGAGGCTTTGGGCCTTGGGCTGGCGCTCTCCGGCTTTTCGGTGGTGTTGCTGTTTCTGGCGACCAACTGGCTGGCGGCAGCATTGCTTGGCTTTACGATCTTTTTCTACGCCACGGTTTATACCATGTGGTTGAAACGGGCGACGCCACAAAACATTGTCATCGGCGGGGCGGCCGGGGCGTTTCCGCCGATGATCGGGTGGGCCGTGGCCACGGGGGATATTACCATTGCCTCGGTGTTGATGTTCGCGCTGATCTTTATGTGGACACCACCCCATTTCTGGGCGCTGGCGCTGTTTGTCAAAACCGATTACGGCGATGCAGGCGTGCCGATGCTGACTGAAACCCATGGACGGCGGGTGACCCGGAACTACGTTTTGGCCTATACGCTGCTGTTGATCCCCACCGCCCTGTCGCTGGCCTTCACCTCGATCGGCGGGCCGGTATATCTGGCGGCGTCAGTCATCCTGAACCTGTGGTTTCTGCTGGGGGTGATCCACCTGTGGAAGCGGGACGAGGTGCAGGCTGAGGCAGATAAATATGCGGTCGAAAAGCGGGTCTTCCGGATTTCGCTCGGCTATCTGTTCCTGCACTTTGGGGCCTTGCTGGCCGAAGCTTTGCTGCGCGTTTACGGCATGGGAGGTTGGTGATGGCTATTCAGGTTGAACATGAACTGCACCAGCGCCGCAAAGGGCGCAATATCGGGGTCGGGCTGTTGCTGGCCGGATTTATCGCGATTGTCTTTGGTTTGACGGTGGTCAAGGTGCTTGCTTTGGGCGATGCCAACAAGTTTGAGGGCTATGACCATGTGGTTCAGCCCGAGATGGTCCCCGAGACTCCTGCCGGGGCGTCGGAATGAAGCTGTTCGGCAAAGCCTCCGGCCCACAGAAAACTGCACTACAGGCCGGTGCAGTGGTGATGCTGATGGCGTCATTGTCCTTTGCCGCCGTGCCGTTCTACCGCTGGTTCTGTCAGATCACCGGGTTCGCCGGGACCACGAATGTCGCCGAGACCGGCAGCGATGTGATTCTGGACCAGACCATCGAAGTCCGGTTCGATGCCTCGCTGGACGCAGGCATGCCCTGGACCTTCCGCCCGGTCGAGCGCACCATGACCCTGCGGATTGGCGAAACCGGCCTCGCGTTTTTCGAGGCGCATAATCCTACAACCCGCGCCGTGGCCGGGCAAGCCAGCTATAATGTCACCCCCGATCAGGCCGGCAGGTTTTTTGACAAGATCGAATGCTTCTGTTTTACCGAGCAGGTCTTGCAGCCGGGCCAGACCGTGCAGATGCCGGTAAGCTTTTATGTTGATCCGGCCATCGTCACCGATGCCGAAGGACAATATGTTCACCACATCACCCTGAGCTACACGTTTTACGAAGTGCCGCTGACCGCAGCCGCGCAACAAGCAGCGCTGACTATCCCGGTGCCACAGCCTTTGACACAGGTGCAAACTCCGGCCATAGACACGAATTGAATCTGACAAAGATCAAGACCCCCAAGGGACCAATACCATGGCACATGAAAAGAACCACGACTACCATATCCTGAACCCCTCAATCTGGCCATTTATCGGGGCAGTGTCTGCCTTTATCATGCTGTTCGGGGCCGTGCTTTGGATGCCAAAGCAGGGCGGCGGACCCTACATGTTCCTCATCGGTCTGGCCGGTGTGCTTTATACAATGTACGCATGGTGGTCGGATGTCGTGGCCGAATCCAAGGCCGGCGATCATACGCCGGTGGTGCGGATCGGCCTGCGTTATGGCGTGATCATGTTCATCATGTCTGAAGTGATGTTCTTTGCCGCGTGGTTCTGGAGCTTTTTCAAGCATGCCATGTATCCGATGGAAACCTATGTCGGCTCACAATATGTGCGCCCCGACATCATTCCGGTTGATGCGTTCCACCTGCCGCTGATGAACACGCTGATCCTGCTCTGTTCGGGTATGGCCGTGACCTGGGCGCACCATGCTTTGGTGCATGAAAACAACCGCAAAGACCTGCAGAACGGGCTGCTCCTGGCCGTTGTGCTGGGGCTCGGCTTTACCGCCTTGCAAGTCTATGAATACCGGCAATTGCTGACAGTCGATGGCTGGACTTTCGGTGGCCAAACCTTTTTTGCCAACTTCTTCATGGCCACCGGGTTCCATGGCTTTCATGTCGTCATCGGGACGATCTTTCTGTTCGTCTGCTACCTGCGGGCGCGGGCGGGGGATTTCACGCCCGACCGGCATGTGGGCTTCGAGGCGGCGGCCTGGTATTGGCATTTCGTCGATGTGGTCTGGCTGTTCCTGTTCTTTGCGGTCTACATCTGGGGTCAATAAGCCGGGCAGGGTGGGTTAAAACCCACCTTACGCCAAACCGGGTAAGGTGGGTCCCGACCCAACTGCAAGGGTGGCAAAACTGGGTTAAAGCCTGCCTTGCAAAGCCACACGTAAGGTGGGTTTTAACCCACCCACGCTGTCACGCGAAACCAGCGCGCGGGTCGTCTCGCGCGTTTGGCGTTTGAAAGGTCAAGATGACGCGCCTGATTTTTCCGTTGTTGATGGGGATCGTTGGCATTGCCGTGCTGCTGGGGCTTGGGGGCTGGCAGGTGCAGCGGCTGGCTGAAAAGCAATCCACCCTGGCGGCGATCCTGGGCCGGATTGCCGATGCCCCCGTCGCGATTCCCGCCCATCCCGATCCGGTGGCCGACAAATATCTGGCCGTGGAGGCTACGGGCAGTCTGACCGGGCAAGAGCTGTACATCCTGACCTCGCACGAGGCTGGCCCCGGTTACCGGGTGATCGCCGTATTGGACACCGGCGGGCGCAGGGTGATGGCCGATCTGGGCTTTACCGGCCTTGACGGCAAGGATACCCCTCGTGCCACCCCAAATGTCACCATCCGCGGCCATCTGCATTGGCCCGACGAGGTTGACAGCTGGACCCCTGCACCCGATGGCGACCTTTGGTTTGGCCGCGATGTCGGTGCCATGGCTGCAGGACTTGGCACCGAACCGGTGCTCATCATCGCGTCCGGCGTGTCGCCCGCGATCCCTTCCGTGACGCCCCTGCCCATAGACACCAGCGACATTCCCAATGATCACCTGGGCTATGCGATTACATGGTTTTCGCTGGCTCTTGTCTGGGCAATCATGAGTGGATTTTTCATCTTTCGGATGGGCCGCAGGCCCGTAAAGGACTGAGTGATGCAGTATATTTCGACCCGCGGCAGCGCCCCGGTTCTGACCTTTGAACAGGCGATGATGACCGGCCTTGCCCGCGATGGCGGTCTTTATGTGCCTGACCATGTGCCGACCTTGTCCCCTGCGCAAATCGCCGCGATGGCCGGGCAATCTTACGAGGACATCGCCTTTGCGGTGATGCGCCCGTTCATTGGCGATACCTTTACCGACGCAGAATTCAGAACGCTTATTGCACGGGCTTATCAGGGCTTTGGCCACACTGCCCGCGCCCCGCTGGTCCAGCTTGGTCCCAATCACTTTCTGCTGGAACTGTTCCACGGCCCCACCCTCGCGTTCAAAGACTTTGCGATGCAGCTGATCGGCCAGATGTTTCAGGCCGCCCTGACCCGCTCGGGCGAGCGGATCACCATCGTGGGTGCCACCAGCGGCGACACCGGATCTGCAGCGATCGAGGCGTTCCGGGGCCTGAAAAACGTTGATGTCTTCATCCTCTACCCACATGGCCGGGTCTCCGAAGTGCAGCGCCGGCAGATGACCACGCCCACCGAATCCAACGTCCATGCCCTCGCCATGGATGGCGATTTTGACGATTGCCAGGCGGTGCTCAAAGACATGTTCAACGATTTCGATTTCCGTGACGGGGTCCGTCTGGCCGGGGTCAATTCGATCAACTGGGGCCGGGTTCTGGCGCAGGTGGTCTATTACTTCACCGCCGCCGTGTCGCTGGGCGCGCCGCACCGCAGGGTCAGTTTCACGGTGCCCACCGGCAATTTCGGCGATATTTTCGCAGGCTACATTGCCAAACAGATGGGTCTGCCGATTGACCAGCTGATCGTCGCCACCAACCAGAACGACATCCTGCACCGGACGCTCCAAACGGGTAGCCATGTTAAACAGGGCGTCACCCCGTCGATCAGCCCGTCGATGGATATTCAGGTCTCCTCGAACTTCGAACGGGCGTTGTTTGATGCCTATGGCCGGGATGGCAAAACCATTGCGGCACAGATGGAGGAACTGAAATCCAAAGGCGGATTCAGCATTTCCCAAGGCGCGTTCGACATGCTCAAATCCACCTTCACCTCGGGCCGCTGTTCGGAAAGCGAAACCAGCGCCCAGATCAAACAAACACTCACAACCACCGGCGAGCTGCTGTGCCCGCATACGGCCGTTGGCGTGCATGTGGCGCAAAACCACCTTGGCCCCACCCCGATGATCACGCTTGCCACCGCCCACCCGGCCAAATTCCCCGACGCAGTGCAGGCCGCCACCGGCATCCGCCCCCCCCTTCCCTCGCGCATGGCGGACCTGTATGAGCGTGCGGAGCGGGTCACACGGGTCAAACATGATCTTGGCGCCCTGCAAGCTCTCATCAAAGAACGGATTTCGGTTTGAACGTCCAACTGCACACTTTGTCCAACGGGTTTCGCGTCGCCACTGAATTGA
>JANOMH010000094.1:0-4347 GCA_031420215.1 Rhodobacterales bacterium
ACAGGTAGCCTGCCTGTGCTGCAGGGGCGGCCTCGAATGCCAGTTTGCGCCGGGCAAATCCGGCAGCACGGGCGGCGGTTTTGACCTCGGCCAAGGTCATAGCAAAATCACCGAGGCCAGCCCCAGAAAGGCAAAGAACCCCACCACATCCGTCACCGTGGTCACAAAGGTGCCCGAGGCCAGCGCCGGGTCGATGCCGTAGCGGTCCAGCACCACCGGGATCGCGATCCCGGCCAGTCCGGCCACCAGCAGGTTGATCACCATCGCCGCCGCGATCACCACCCCCAGCATCGGTGATCCGAACCAGACCAGCCCCACGATCCCCATCACCAGTGCGAAGACCGCGCCATTGATCAGCCCCACTGCCGCCTCGCGCCGGATCACCCGCCACAGGTTGCTGACACTCAGGTCGCGGGTCGTGATCGCCCGCACCGCCACGGTCAGCGACTGGGTGCCCGCATTGCCGCCCATCGAGGCCACGATGGGCATCAGCACCGCCAGAGCCACCAGCCCGGATATGGTTGCTTCAAACAGCGAGATGACCAGACTGGCCAGAATCGCGGTGGCCAGATTGACTGCCAGCCAGGGCAGGCGCTGCCGCGTGGTTTCCAGCACGGTATCGGACAGCGCCCCGTCGCCGACACCGGCAAGTCGCAGGATATCCTCTTCGTGTTCCTCGTCCAGCACGATCATCGCGTCGTCAATGGTGATCACGCCGACCAACCGCTCGGTATTATCGACCACGGGCGCTGAGATCAGGTGGTACTGGTTGAACGCATAGGCGACCGAGCCTTCGTCATCCTCGACATGGAATGTCCGAAAACTATCCTCGGTAATGTCACGCAACCGGATGTCGCGCCGGGATGACAACAGTCGCCCCAAAGTGACGTAAGCCACGGGGAACATGCGCGGATCGACAAGGATGACATGATAGAACTGGTCCGGCAGGGTGATGTCTGAGCGCAGGTAGTCAATCGCCTGCCCCACGGTCCAATGATCCGGCGCCCGGACCACCTGCACCTGCATCAGCCGGCCGGCGGATTCCTCGGGGTAGGACAGCGCCTTTTCCACCGCGACCCGGTCAATGGCGTGCAACGCGCCCAGCACGGCCTCTTGCTGATCCTGATCCAGATCTTCGACCAGATCGACCACATCGTCGGTTTCCAGATCGCGGACCGCTTCGGCCAGTTCGACCGGACCCAGCGACTGGATGATTTCTTCGCGCAGATTGTCGTCAAGCTCGGACAGAATCTCGCCGTCCATTCCGCCCTTCCACAGGAACAGCAGGGCCTTGCGGTCGCGGGTGTCAATCTGTTCCAGCAGGTCGGCGATGTCGGCGGCGTGCAGCGGATTGAGCAGCGCATCCAGGGCGGTTGCATCCTTGGCCTCGACCGCGTCCAGAACCGCGTCAAACAGCCGGGCGGGAAGGCCGAAATCGTCCTCCCCGTCGTCCAGATCGGTGGTTTGGTCCGTCATCGTATGCCCTTGCCTTTTGCCGGACCATAGTCAATCCGGGGGGGCGGACAACCCCGCCACCGGCGGTTTCCGGGGCAAGCCGAAAATAACACGCTTGAGTCAGACCTTGTAAAGCCGGACGGGTTTGACGCTGCGCACAATGACCCCCTTGGCTTCGAGGTCAAGTTGCACCGCCTTGCCCCACCACCCTGCTTTTTCCCCGCCGGGAAAGTGCTCTTGCGGCAGGCTCCCGCGCAGTGCGGCGATGATCTGCTCTGGCGTCAGGCCAGGCGGATGGTCGGGCAACACGGCAAGATAGGCGCTGCGCATGGCGGCGAATTTCGCTGCATTGACCCGGTAGGTTTTGCCGGGGCTGGTGACGTTCTCGATGTCGATCATGCTCATGAGGTTACCCTTGTTGTAAGGCGTATGGCGATGATGGGCTTGGCCGGGCGACCAATCAAGTGATCCAAAAGACAATTTACCCTGTCGCACAGGCGGTTTAAGCATCGGTCATGACAGGACATCTGCTTATCGGCCAAACACTTGGATTCAGCGGCGACCCTTTTGTCGCAGAATGGGCAGCAGTCAGCCGCCATTCCGCCCGTGGCGCAGTTCTGATCCGGGACGGCCGGATCGCTGCGGTGGGCGAGGCGGATGATTTGCGCCGTTCGCATCCGGGCATACCGATCACCGACTACGGCAATGCCCTGATTTCGGCCGGTTTTGTCGATGCGCATATGCATTATCCGCAGACCGGGATCATCGCCAGCTGGGGCAAGCGGCTGATTGACTGGTTGAACACCTATACCTTCCCCGAAGAGATGCGGCTGGCCGATCCGGTCTATGCCCGCGCTGTGGCAGAGCGGTCGCTGGATCTGGCCCTGGCGCATGGCACCACGACCCAGGCCAGCTTTTGCACCAGTCATCCGGGCAGTGTGGACGCCTATTTTGAAGCGGCGGCCGCGCGCGGGATGCGTGTGGTGGCGGGCAAGACCTGCATGGACCGTCATGCGCCTGCGGGGCTTTGTGATACCGCCCAATCCGCCTATGACGACAGCCGGGCGCTGTTGCAGCGATGGCATGGCAAGGGACGCGCGCTGTATGCGATCACGCCAAGATTTTCGCCTACTTCGACCCCCGATCAGCTGTCAGCTTTGGGGGCGTTATGGGCAGAGAACCCGGACTGTCTGCTGCAGACGCATCTGTCCGAGCAGTCAGATGAAATCGCCTGGGTGCGTGGCCTGTTTCCTGCCGCCCGCGATTACCTGGACACTTACGAAACCCACGGCTTGCTTGGCCCACGCGGGTTGTATGGCCATGCGATCCATCTGGACCCGCGCGAAATTGACCGGCTGGCCGAGGTTGGTGCCGCCGTGGTGCATTGCCCGACGTCCAACACCTTCATCGGCTCGGGGCTGTTTGATCTGGTGGGGCTTAAGGCGCGCGGCATCCCGGTCGGGCTGGCCACCGATACCGGAGGCGGATCGTCGTTTTCGATGCTGCGCACCATGGCTGCCGCCTATGAGATCGGCCAATTGCGCGGGGCGGCCTTGCACCCGGCGCAACTGATGTGGCTGGCGACCGAAGGATCGGCGCAAGCCTTGCATCTGGGCGGGGTGATCGGACGGCTGGCGGCAGGGGCAGATGCCGATATCGTGGTGCTCGATCTGGCCTCGACCCCGGCCATTTCGCAAAGGGCTGAGCGTGCTAACACCTTCTGGGAGGCGCTGTTTCCCACAATCATGATGGGCGATGACCGGGCCGTGCGCGCGGTCTGGGTCGGGGGACGGCTGGTTTAGCAGACCCCCGCCACATCCAGAACCCACTTGTTGCCAGCACGGCCCAGTCCGTATTGGATCGTGCCGCGCATCATGATGTTGGCCAGATGCGGTGGTGAGTTGATCCAGGTCTGGAACACTTCGGCCTCGGTGCGTTGACCAAAGGCGATATTCTCGGACGAACGGCAGGTCGTATATCCAGATGCTCTGATCCGCTCCGAACTGTTGCTGCCGTTTGCGCCAGTATGCGAGAAAAAGTCCCCCGCCACCATGGCTTCGGCATGGTCTTGGGCGGCGGCGGTCAGCCGGGCGTCGGCGGTGGCCGCAGGCAGACCCGCCGTTGCGCGTTGTGCATTCAGCATGGCCAAAAAGCCACCAGTTGGAACGACAACTTGGCTTGCAGTAGCAGCCTGGGGCGCGGGGCCACTTGGCAGGCCACCGTCAGTGCAGGCCGATAGGGCGATCAGTGCTGCTGCGAACAGGCTACGACAAAGATTGATGTTTCGCATCCCCTGGTTCCCCCTGTCAGTTGGCGAATATTCAAGGTGAATTCCGGCCAAATCTGCATCAAGTCTAACAAAGTGTCAGATTTCAGTCCAGTAAAACGGAGTTCGCCCGGACAGCCCAGCGCAGCATTCTACAATTATTTTACACAGTCTTGGTCTGCACCAAGGATTGGGTGGCGATTGCGCACAACCAGGGTCTGAACCCGGCGTGTTTTTGATGTGAACCAGCAGACCGCTTTAACCACGAAGTTTCAGGATGCAAGTTGTGCAGCAAGATGGTTTTGCCGGGTGATAACCCGGTCCAGGTCGATGGTTGTGATCTGCCCGTCGCGCACTACCTGCCGCCCTTCGACGATCAGGTCGCGCACCCGGGTAGGTCCGGCCAACAACAAGGCAGCAGGGTCCCAGCTTCCTGCCGAACTGATCCCGGACACATCCCAGATGGCAATGTCGGCACGCTTGCCGGGAACCAGTCTGCCGCAATCAGGGCGGCCCAACACGTCAGCGCCGCCGCGTGTGGCGATCCACAGCGCCTCGCGCGCGCTCATCTTGTCGGCGCCGCCCAGCACCCGCTGCAGCAGCATCGCCTGACGCGCCTCGGTCAT
>JANOMH010000095.1:0-5868 GCA_031420215.1 Rhodobacterales bacterium
GGGCTGCATCCGGCCGTAGACGATCAGCATCCCGTTGATCACGCCCAGCCCCGCGCCAAGAACCAGCGCCGCGATGAACGCCACCCAGGCCGAGAAGCCTGCACCCAGCAGCAGGACCGTGCAGAGCCCGACCAGTTGCATAATCGCGCCGATGGACAGGTCGATGCCGCCGATGATCAGCACCAGCGCCATGCCGACTGCCACAATCGCAAGGTACGATCCCTGCCGGCTGAGATTGAACAGGTTGTCAGCAGTCAGAAAAAATTCTGTGAACAGCGGCGCCAGCCCAAAGGCGGCTGTGATAAGCAGCACCAGCATGTATTCTGACCGGTGCTCGTGAAACCAGCCGAACGATGATTTTCGGGTAAAGGTGGTCTGCATCGGTGTTCTGCATCCTCCGCCATGCAAGGGTGTGGGCCGTAAGGCGTTCCGGCCGTAAAAGCCCGCGCAAGGGACGGCGCGGCGGAACGCAGATAAGGGTTGCGGCTGCCCGGAGACGTCGGGCGCGCCGCTAAGTGCAACGGCTGGAACACCGTTCCGGCCGCGGGGTCGGCTTGCCGGGGCCATGCGCCCCGGCAAGCCTGTCGCAGGATCAGGCCGGCTTGTAGCCTTTGGCGGACTGCGCGGCGATACCGTAGATCTCACGGGCTTGCTGCTGCGTCGCCAGCGGACGGCCAACCTCGCGAGCGATGGCCTGCACCTCCTGCAGCAGCTCGAGGTTGGTCGGGTTGCGGGCCGGGTCGTAAAACAGCTCGAGCCCGGTCTTGACGTGGCCGCCAAGCTCGATGGTGCGCTTGATGATGTCGCGGGTGTCGCGGTCGCCTTCGCCCCAGATCGCAATGCACCAGTTCGGCGTCTTTCCGGTCTGGTTCAGTTGCTCCATCATGTCGAGATAGTAATAGAGGGTCTCGCGCGTGGGCTCCATGCCGGAGGTGCCGATCGGCTTCGTCGACGTCAGCGCGTAGGGCCCGATCAGGTAGAAGTCGACGAACGAGCCCGGAGTGGACATGCCGCGGTTGATGTAGTGCATGGCGAGACGCAACTGGCCGGGCTCGTAGACGCCCCAGACGATGCTCATCTTGTTGGCCAGCGCCTGATCGACCTGGCCGGCCACCTGCTTGTAGTTCCAGCCGTATTCCCGGCCCTCGATGTGGCCCTTCTCGTTCACGTCGAACGCGAACAGGTTGATGCCCGTATCGATGCAGGAGATGTTGACGTTGTGCGTCTTGTGCAGGAACCCGCTGTGCTCGGTGCCGAACTCGTCCTCGGTAAGCAACTCGCGGTTGCAGGTGGTCGGGTACCACGTCAGGTCGGGCCGCTGGCGCAGCACTTCGTCGTAGACGGGATGGTAGTCCTTGGCGGCCTCCTCCCCCTTCAGGTTGAAGTTCGTGTTGTGCGTGTGGATCGCGCAGGACCCCGCGTCCCAGCAGCGCAGCGCGTCCTCAATGACCTCGTCGTAGGTGCGCGGCGTGTTGGGGTTCATCGCCTTGGTCCGCTCGCCGTTGAGATGTGACTCCACAATCAACGGGGTGTCCCAAGCGGGCTTGCGGTTTGCGAATTTGTCGAGTGACGTCGCCATGTTTAAGTTCCTCCTCAGATTGCCGAAGTTATTTGCTGCGGTGCCTCACACATTTGACCGGCCCGCCTGTCTTGCCGCAGGCATGTGCTGCACTGCAGGCCCTGTCAACGCCTGCCCGGTACGTGTCGGCACATCGTTCGTGCTGCCCGACGCAATTCCGGTCGGTTGGTACCGATATTTGGCGCGACCAGATGTAAGTCGGTTCGCCATCATTGCCAAAGCCCGCAAGGGACAAGACGCAGTGTCGTCGTGGCCGGGCCCCCACGACGAGGGCGCCCGGCTTCTGCCTGCCCGGCCGTACTGCGGATACGCGCAGCACGGCTGAGTCGTTGTCACATTACTTCGCCATCCGGTCCAGGTGCGCCTGCGCGTTTTCCTGGGTGATCAGCTTTTCGTGGTACCAGATGTGCTGGTCGATCTTTGCGCCCTCTGCAACAGCCAGAGCCCCTGCAACAACACGGTCCATGTCCGAATCCCAATACACGCTGGCCTTAGCTGCAGAACCTTTCAGGATCTCCTGAACCAGGTCCTCCTGACCGTCCACGCTTACCATGACGACTTCGTCTTCACGGCCGGCATTGCGCAGCGCGGCCAGAACGCCCATCCCCATTTCATCGTTCATCGCATAGATGCCGTCGATTTCTGGATTGGCCTGAAGCAGGTCGACCGCCGCCGTCATCGCCGGCATGCGGATCCACGCACCCGATTGCTGACCCACGATTTTGATGTCGGGATACTTGTTGATCACCTCCATGAACCCGCCAAGGCGGAACTCGTAGTTGGAGGATTCGGTCACGCCCTCGATGATGATGATGTTGCCTTTACCGTCCAGCTGATCAGCCATGTATTGCCCAAGAAGCTGGCCATTTTCCCAATCGTCAGGGCTCATGAACGACGTGTACGGGATGTTCGCTGTGTCATCCGGGATGCCGGAGTTGTTCATGAGCAGCGGAATGCCCGCGGCGATGACGGCTTCGTAACCCGGATAAACCGCGGTACCCGACAGGCTGCTGATGACCATGACATCCGGCTTGCGCTGGATCAGGCTTTCGATATTGGCAAGCTCGACACCGACCTCGCCTGTGCCTTCGGTGACATGGCAGGTCACGTTCGAGAATTTCGCGCAATTGGATTTGAACGTCTCGACCATGTTGATGCGGACCGGGTGGTTCATCACCACCTGCGAGAACGCCAGCGTGATCGGCTCGCCCTTGCCATAGACTCCGGCAGCGACCCCTTCATCGAACTTGGCCATGATCGCGTCGAGACTCATGTAGGCCGGGTCGTTCAGGATTTCGGCCGGGGTCGGATCGTAGGCAGTCTTGAACGTCAGGCCCTGCGCATGGGCAGCAGTACCAAATACGCCCATCCCGATAAGACCTGCCAGCGGCAGCATCGCAAACTTATTCATCAACACTTTCTCCTCCCATGTGCCGAGGCTACCTACCCCGACATCCTTCAAACAGGCTAACTTTATCTTTGCACATATGTCAAGTATATGTTCTAGATGTAATCCTGCCAAGAGGACCCTTGACCGGATCATTTTAACTCGCAAAGCGTCCGGCCTGCGGCTGAACCCGTCAGAAAACGGAGCCATCCCCGATAGTCGTGCAGGCGTATTTCCATCTAACATCCTGTTAGATAGTTATATAAATCTATTGTCCACTGCTTGCTCGAGAGGACAGGAACCGCAGACGAAAAGACCGCGCGCAAGGCAGGAACGTCCTCGGCGCATCCAGTAAGCTTGCCGAGATCATCCGATCTATTGCGTAGAACGATTTAATTATGTTCACTTGAATGCGGTAATGAGGACGGCATTACTCTAAGCCCGAATGAGATGGTTCTGGCTGATTCCCCCTAACCCAATCCAAAACTTGGCGATCTTGTGCTGCGCGTCAACGCCGTCACCACGTGCGGAACTGACACTCGCATCCTGCGCGGGCGGAAGACGTCCGGTATCTACCTGGCTGCAGTGCTGGATTGGTTCACCCGACGGGTGCTGTCCTGGCGAGTGTCGATCACGCTCGAAGCCGACTTTTGTATCGAAGCAGTCGAGGAGGCGCTGGCCCGCCATGGCACCCCCGAAATCTTCAACATGGAGCATGGTCGCGCCATCGGTTCGAGCGGCCATGCGACGTCAGGGCAGCCAGTTCACGTCGACCGAGTTCATCAAGGTGCTGGCGGGTCGGGAGTTCAAGATCAGCATGGACGGCAAAATGTGCCTGGCGCGACACCGTCTTCGTCGAGCGTCTCTGGCGGACCATCAAATATGTGGAGGTCTATCTGCGGGCCTATGCCAGCGTGTCCGAGGCCCGCGCCTCGATCAGGCGCTACCTCGTGACCTGCCCCCCGGTCGTCCCTCATTCATAACGAGAGTCTGGTTGGTTGATAGTCGTCGGTTTCGGGTTGGGCAAGCGCGCCGGGTGCGTGCGGAATGCGTTGGCGATGCCAAGTGGTTCACCGAGAAATCCACCGCCTATGCCAAGGATCGCCAGGTTTTCGGTCGTGCCATCGGCCAGAACCAGGGCGTCCAATTCCCCATCGCACGCGCCTAAGCCAACATGCGTGCCGCCGAGTTGAAGGTGCGCGAGGCGTTGCGGCTGTATGAGGTGGGCGTGAACCCCGGTGCCGAGGCGAACATAGCGAAAATGCTCGCCGCCGATGCCAGTTTTGAGGCCGCGAATGACTGTATCCAGACCCACGGCGGCTTCGGTTTTGCCGAGGAATACGATGTAGAGCGCAAGTTCCGCGAAACCCGGCTGTATCAAGTCGCCCCGATCTCGACCAACCTGATCCTGTCCTATCTGGCCGAATATGGGCGTCGCGGAGCTTCAGGCGCGGTGGCGGGAGAGCAAGGACGCGACGCTGGCGCGGCATTATCAGGTGATCTGGCTGTTGGCGAAAGGGGCTGCGCTGCGCCGAGGTGGCAGAGCTGACCGGGGTTTGTGCGGCGCTGGGTGGAGGAGCTTCTCGTGCGGTCCACACGCCATCAGCCGCGATGCGCGCCTATGACATGCTGATGCAGGCAGAAAGCGGAATCTGTGCTGTGACCGGCGCGCCAGAGGAGCCCTCGGAAGTCGGCGTTTCGGCGGCGGATATTGCCACAGGAATGAACGCCCATGCCGCCATTCTAGAGGCGCTGATTGTGCGGGGTCGCAGCGGGCGCGGTGCCCAGATCGAGATTGCGATGTTCGACGGAATGGCGGATTGGATGGCCGTCCCCTGCTGCATTATGAACATGCCGGGCGCGAAACCGCGCGTTTTGGCCTGTCGCACGCCGCCATCTACCCCTACCGCCCTTTTGGTTGCGCCGATGGCACTGTAATCATCGCGGTCCAGTACAATGGCGCATGGGCGAGGTTCGCGCGGGCGTTTTGCGCCGCCCCGACCTGATGGCGTATCCCGACTACACGACGATTGCGCTGCGGGTGGCAAACCGGACGGCGCTTGATCTTCAGATGGAGCCGATCCTGATCGGCCTAACCAGCGCCGAGGCCATCGCCCGGCTGGAAGGGGCGTGCATTGATTGGGGCCGTTATACCGCCGTGCGCGATCTTGGCGCGCATCCGGCGCAGCGCCGAGCTGACGTTATGCTGCCCGATGGTCAAAGCATCACGCTGCCCCGCCCCGCCGGGCGCAACCCCGGTTTTCGCCCTGGCCCGGTGCCGGCCCTCGGCAGCAGCAGAGCAAGCCTGCGCGCGGAGTTCGGCGAGTGAGCGATACCCCGGACCTGACCGCATGGATCGGCCGCACAGAAACCGCCACTGACCTGATCACCCCGCGCCTGATGGCAAGTTTTCAGGTGATTCTGACCCCGCACCTGGCAACGGGTTTGGCTGTGCCGCTGGGCCTGCATTGGTGCCGCGCCCCTCTGATAGCACCTGCCGCCCAGCAAGTAGATGGCCGGCGTCGTCGCACAGCTACCACTTGCACCGCTCCCCCAATGTGTGCCACCTGAAATCAACATCGATCAGGACAGAGCGCCGATGACCCCAAGATATGCTCAGCGGATGGCCAAAGTTCGGCAATCGGCCATCGGCGAGCTGTTGGCCCTTGGGGCCGACCCGTCGATCATTTCCTTCGGCGGCGGTTATCCTGACGCAACGCTGTTTCCGACGGATCAGCTTGACGCGATTTTTCACGACATCATCCGGACGCCCGGTGGGGCCGCAATGCAGTATGCGCCCTCGAACGGTCTGCCGCATCTGCGCGACCAGATCGCCCACCTGATGACCGTGGATGGCACGCCCTGCACCGGCGATGACGTGCTGATCCTGCAAGGCTCGCAG
>JANOMH010000096.1:0-7028 GCA_031420215.1 Rhodobacterales bacterium
ATTGAAATCCTGCGCGATTTACGGCTGGGTGCATTTGACGTGCTGATCGGGATCAATCTGCTGCGCGAGGGGTTGGATATTCCTGAATGCGGGCTGGTGGCGATTTTGGATGCGGATAAAGAAGGGTTTTTGCGCTCGGAGACGTCTTTGGTCCAGACCATCGGCCGCGCTGCCCGCAATGTCGACGGCCGGGTGATCATGTATGCCGACCGGATTACCGGATCTATGGAACGCGCAATGCGTGAAACCGACCGGCGGCGGGCTAAACAGGTAGCGTATAATATCGAGCACAATATCACCCCCACCACGGTGAAAAAGAATGTCGAGGATATTTTGGCGGGTCTGTATAAAGGCGACACCGACCAATCCCGTATTACCGCCAAGATCGACAAACCGCTGGCCGGGGCGAATTTGAAAGCCGTATTGGACGGGCTGCGCGTTGATATGCGCAAGGCCGCGGAAAATCTGGAATTTGAGGAGGCCGCAAGGTTGCGCGATGAGGTAAAGCGGCTGGAGACGGTGGCTTTGACGATATCCGACGACCCGCTGGCCCGGCAATTCGAGGTGGAGAAGGCGGTGCAGGATGCGAAAGTCGCCGGGGGCCGGAGTACGGCTGGGCGCGGAGGGATGCGGGGGGGCAAGAGCAGGCCGGGGAGAAGGTAGCAATCCTTATTGCAAATATGGTTCGCAGGCGATGCCATCACGGTCGCGGTCATGTCGCCGATAGTAGCCCGGCTGACCGCGCTGCGCTTTGTCAAGGCCCCTGGCCTGTGCCGCGCCGCAATTGGGTGCGGCCATCCAATGGCGCAGTGTGACGCTGACACTCCAAGGACTTTGAGAAAGTTGGTAGCCACCGAAAGCAATCAGCAAGGTCGCTCCTACAATGAGTGGCAGGGCATCACGAAATTCGCCGACCAAGCGCGCGCAGAGCACATGGAGCTTTGACCGCCATGACTG
The DNA here is from genome assembly GCA_031420215.1 of Rhodobacterales bacterium. Classification (GTDB taxonomy): domain Bacteria; phylum Pseudomonadota; class Alphaproteobacteria; order Rhodobacterales; family Rhodobacteraceae; genus JANOMH01. The sequence goes on from JANOMH010000096.1 coordinate 958, forward strand.
GCGATGAGGCCGTTTCATCAAAAGTTTATTAAATTCCGTTTGACGTCGCGCCACAACAGTACCTTTTGACCATACACAGAGCTGGGTAGCTGATGAATTCGTCAATTATTTGGCGTTCAGACTGCGATTGCTGCCACAAACCGCAACTCAACCCGCTCGCCTTTGACCACCCCCGGCACCAGAAACCCCTTGCCCCGGAGCTGCGGAAACTTCCCCCGCCAATCCATGAACCGGTCGTTCGATACCACCCGCACGCCCACCTTGATCGCATGCGCAATCAGCAGTGGATCGGCGGGGGTGCGGCTGGGGGCCAGGGTGATCTGAGAGGGTTTGAGGTTCAGCCGATCCGCCAGATCGCCCGCACCAATCGCCCGGTCAAACAGTTTATACCCGACATTGGCGTCGAAAAACACATGCGGGGCAAAGCCGCGGGCGGTCAGGTCGGACAGAACCAGCGACAGGGTTTTGACCGAGGGCAGGTCGTCCCGCCAATGCATCACATTGGACCCATCCACCACGATGACCGGTTTGGGTTTGACAAAGGCCCAAGACACCAGCCGGGACAGTCCGCGCCGGACCATCCCTGCGGCAACCCATAGGGCCATCAGCCCAAGAGCAAAAGCCAGATAGGGCATATAGACTGCGATATCAGGTGGCAGACCGGGCATTACAACTGCGGCTGCGGCGAAGGTAGATAACAGGGCAAAGGTAACAAACGACATTTCACCGGCTTTGCGGTTAAGGCAACAAACACTCAGCCACAAATACCAACCTGAGGCGGCAAGATTACGGCGCCCTACATTCCCTTATCGACGATTTGTTCGACCTCGCCACCCGCTTCGGCCCAATCCTTGAACCCGCCCATATTATACACTTGCCCATATCCCATATCCTGCAACAACTTACCGGCCAAAGCTGCCCGGCCACCGCTGGCGCAATACAAGATTACGGGGCGGTCAGTCTGAAATTCCGGATTGTGATAGGCCGTGGCGGCGTCGGCCCGAAACTCCAACATCCCGCGCGAGACATGGACGACCCCCGCGATCTTGCCCGACACCTCAACCTCGGGCGCGTCGCGGATGTCCACAACCAAAGCCCCGGCAGTGATCAGGGATTGGGCGCGGGCATAGTCGATTTTTTCCACGCTGGCATTGGCCTCGGCCAGCATGTCTTTGACGGTTTTGACCATGGTGCCACTCCTATTGGTGAATATCTCAAGGGTGACAGATCCTGAGGGCGCATTCAACCACAGGTGACCACAGCGCTGCGGCTTGGCCCTACCGCCCCTCTGGTATGAGGGCTATGCTGCTGACAAAGCAAACACGAGGTTTCGCATGATACGTCTGACTCTTTGCCGGTTGCTAATGTCCACGCCATCTCTGGCAACCCCATTGCTACCGGGGCTGTAAGAAGTTGCGCGGGTGACGGTTGCACTGGTTCTGGGGGCGGCAGTGTGGCCTGATGGCCCGTCGCCAACGCTGCGCAGGCGGGCGATGCAAGCTGCGGTCTTGTATCATCAAGGGCGGGTCAGCCATGTGATCGGCTGCGGCGGATTGGGCCGTTGGCCACCAACCGAGGCCGCCGCGATCCGTGATCTGTTGGTCGCTGCGGGATTGCCCGCCCGGTCGATCAGCCTTGAGGGTCAGTCGACCAACACGCTGGAAAACATAAGCTTTTGCCTGCCGCTCCTGACAGGTCTGGGGACCAAAGATGTGATCATCGTGACCGATTGGTATCACGCCCCCCGCGCCCGGCTGATTGCCCGCCGGATGGGCCTGACCGTTCGAACATCAAACCCGCCCTTGGCCGGGGCGAACCTGAAACAGCAGGTCAGATCGGCCTTGCGCGAGGTTCCGGCCTATGTCGTCGCCTGGTTCCGGGTCTAGTGTTCCCCACCTGACATTGGGTTCCCGGTCCGCCTATGGTGCGATCTCGATTGCTGGGACGAAGCTCCGGGGGCAGCTATGCGGGACGAAGCTGCCCTTGACCTGCCTCTCCGGACACAGGGCAGCGCCTGACCGCCGGGTGGGCGCAGCAATGCCAGTTCTGCAGAGCTTTATGGTGCCGCCACTGCCGTAGATGTTCGACGCACCGCTGCTACAGGAGCGCCTGCCCGATGGGGGGTGATGCGCGAGCAGAAATCCCCCAGTGGGGGATTTCCGCGAAGAACGCCCGGCCCGTGGCCGGGCCGGGGTGGCAGGCGCTGCCCGGCGGCGCTACGCGCCTTGATTCCGGGCAAAAAGGTAAGGTCCGAAAAGGGCTCAAAGCGACGCACTGCGCTGGGACGAGACTAGGACTGCCAGTATCCCGCAGTGGTGCATGAAGTGTCCTCTTCTGGGGATCAAACGTCAGGTGGCGAACACTAGCGGAACACCTCGACCTCGACATAGTCGCCCACGCCGCCCGACCCATAAATGTTCACATAGACCATCGCCCCGCCAGACAAGATCATCTTTTCCGCGTCGGGGTCGATATAGCCGCGCCGGATCATGGTTTCCATGGCTTCGCGGTTACCCGCATCCTCAAATAACGGGTCCCATTCATCGCCATCCTGCGAAATCCCAAACCGGTGAAAGTTTGCACGGTCCTGACGCAGCACTTGCCAAGGTTCGGACAGCCGGGTGCCTTCGGAATTATACAGGTCATCCTCGCCAATATAGGCGGCATAAGACCCGACCAAATCCTGGGCCAGAACGGGTTGGGCCAACAGCAATGCAGGCAAAGCCAAGGCCAAAGCCGCTTTGATCCCATTTGAAAAAAGATGCATCTTGATCTCCTAGATCGAACAACGCCCCGCCGAACATATAGGCGGGATGCTGGCCGCTGCAATGGGGGGAATGCGGGGGGAAAGAACTGTTTCCTGTCCCCGCATCAGACTTGGGCCCGCATCAGACTTGGGCCCGCATCAGTCCTGGGCCTGTGCGCCGCCCCGCTGACCAAGATCATCCGGGGCTAGAGTTGCCCGGCCCACCAGTCGGCGTAATCGCCGACAAACCTGGCCAACAGGGCCTCGGTGACATTGGGCATGATGATCGCGTGGGCCTGTCCGGCATGACAGGCCAGCTGATAGGTTTTGATGATCGGCTCAGACGGCATCGGGAACACCACGGTCAACGAATGTGGATTGCACAGCACATCGGCCCCCAGATCCCGCAGGGTCGCCGCAAGTTTTTGGGCCCGCTGTGTGCAACGCAATGCATCATGCGCAAATCCGCCGTAGCCGTGCCCGGTAAGCCGGGCCCAGATGGCCAGCACCGCATGCCCGTTGCGCGACCCCATCAACGTGGTGTCATTGGACCGCAGATAGGCGATGGCTTGGGCGATCCGGTCCGCATGCCGCTTGCGGCAAACCAGCGCCCCGCAAGGCATTGGCGTGCCGATCATCTTGTGCCCCGAGGTCGAAATGCTGTCGATCCCGGACGCAAAACTGGGCTGGATGTCGGTGGGCGCTTGATGCAGGAACGGCAACACCATCGCATTCAGTGCCCCGTCGATATGCACATAGCGGCTGTTCTGATCATACCCGGCGGCATCCAGTGCCCGCAGCGCGGCGCCAATGTCGTCATGCGCGCCTTTCATCGTGGTGCCACAGGTCAGGGCCACGATGACCGGCTTGCCCAGCAACAGCGCCAGTTGCAGCGCGAAATCGCCCATGTCCATCTCGCCGTTCGGCTGGCTTTTCACCGGAACAGCGGGGATGCGCAGGATGCGAGCGGCCTTGGGCAGCGAATAATGGGCGTCATCGCCATACAGCATCACGGCACGGGGCAGCATTTCCCGGCCCAGATAGATGCCCCACAGATTGCCCTCGGTCCCGCTGGCCCCGACCGATCCCCAATAGTCGGTCAGGTCATGGCAACCCCACAGCCGCATCAGCCAGGCAATTGCCACCCGCTCTTCGACGCAGACTTCAGCCCCGTAATGCGATCCGGCATAGGGGTCGCCAAGGTTGTTGATCAGATACTGCCCCAATTCCGGTGGAACGCCGGGGGTGAAAGACAGATTATAGGGATAGCCCAGGTGATTTTCATGTGCGAGATGCATCTTTGCATGCAAAACGGAAAACCGCTCGGCGCTGGCGTGCAACAATGGCTTTGGCATTTGGGCTTGGTTTGAAAATGGGTTTAACATTGGTTTACTGCCTGGTTTGCAAATGAATATTGACCGCGCGGCTAACCGCCACTTGCGCCGAAGTCCCGGTTGATCTGGGCTGTGCACAGCAGATATTTTGCGCGGTATCCTTGCGAAGTTGCCGGGGCAGACGCCATACAGTCCTGTGTCCGGGCCAGAATGGCGCGGCGCAGTTCCGCGCAATACCGCGACACAAACTCGGTGTTGTCGGAGCACCGGGCATGATGTTCAGCCGCATTGGCGGGCAAGACCGTCTGCGTTTCAGAATCTGCGCAGGCTGGGCCACCAAGCAAAAAGGCGGCAATAAATGCTGATTTTACAAAGCTGTATGTCATGATATCTTACCTTGGTTGGGTTCAAATTGGGAAATGGTTTCGTGTGGCAAAGTCGGGGGCAAATGTCCCGTTTCAGATAATAATAAGTTTGGGGTCGGTTCGGCAGATTGATGGCGCGGATTGTCCCGCCCGACGGCTCCGGTCAGGGCAAGTCAGGGCAAAATGTCCAATGCCACCAAAATCCGGTCGAATGGCAGCAGCGCATCGCGGTTCAGCTGGGTGACAATGTCGATGTTCTTGGCCTCGAACAGGCATAGACACCGCCCATCTTCGGGCACAAATGTCGACCGGATATAGCGCACCCTGTCGCCATCGTCAAACATCTTTTCCGCCTGCCGGATTGCGGCGGCTTTGACGGCACTCAGGTCACTCAACGAGGTGCCGCTTAAATCGCGCTCGACCAGAAAAACTTGCATGATTGATACTCCTCATCAAATTCCAGGACCGTGATCACAGCGGCACGCCCAGACAAATGGTTTGAATGCCCATGCCCTGTCACTGGTTGACCATAGCCCAAACCCCGCCTGAACTGGCGTGAAATGGCCTGTCTGAATTGTGAGTAATCTGTGAAAGTCGCCTGCCGCTAAAAGCTGAACCCGGTCGGATAGCTGTGCAATCCGTCGAAATCAGCCTTGCCCAAGGGCACGCCGCTGGCCCGCAAGGTGGCATAGGCCATCGACAAATGGAACCACAGGTTGGGCAAGGCGAAGTGGTTCAGGTAGTCCGCGCCGGTCTGGGTCAGGTCGGCAAATCCGGCCCGGTGGGTGACAGTTTCGGCGGAGAAACTGGTCGGATCGAGGGCGAGGATCAGCCTCGTTGTCTTTTGAAAACAAGCCCGTAGATCGCTACCGCTTTCGTAAAATGCGATGCTGGGCGCGGATTGCCCGGTCAGCGGATAGGTCGCCCGCAGCGCAAAACTAGCAACAGTGCGCAACTGCCCTGCCGTATTGAGCATGCGCGGGGCGAGTTGTGCCGCGAGCAACACAGGCGTTGCCAAGTCAAGCAAGCCCCTGCCCCGTTCCAACGCTTGCAGGGCTGGGGGGACCGAGGCCGCGTATAGACTCACTGATCCGGCGGGATCACCCGCAGCCGCAATTCGCGCAGTTGTTCGTTTTGCGGTTCCGACGGTGCCCCCATCATCACATCCTCGGCCCGCTGGTTCATCGGGAACAGGATCACTTCGCGGATGTTGTGTTCATTCGCCAGCAGCATCACGATCCGGTCGATCCCTGCGGCACAGCCGCCGTGCGGCGGTGCACCGTATTGGAACGCATTGACCATGCCGCCAAAGCGCTTGCGCACTTCCTCCTCGCCGTAGCCCGCGATGGCAAAGGCTTTGAACATGATCTCGGGCTTGTGGTTCCGAATGGCCCCGGACACCAGTTCATAGCCGTTGCAAGCAAGGTCGTATTGATAGCCGCGCACAGCCAGCGGGTCGCCCTGCAGCGCCTCCATACCGCCTTGAGGCATGGAAAACGGGTTGTGTTCAAACTCATAGCCCCCACCGTCCGCCGCCTGATAGATCGGGAAATCGACGATCCAGGCAAAGGCGAAACGGTTCTGGTCAGCGAGTTTCAACTCCTCGCCGATCGTGGTCCGGGCCCG
>JANOMH010000097.1:0-10448 GCA_031420215.1 Rhodobacterales bacterium
CGCCTCGCCCCGCGCGGAGTTAGAGCTGCGGGCGGTGCAACGGATGGCGCTGTTGCTGTCCCGAAAGGGTGCCGATGCCTGACATTGATTTTCCGGCCCTTGTGGCCCGCGCCGCATTGGCCCCGACGGTCCACAATACCCTGCCCGGCCACCGGATGGCGGCGCGGATTGACTGGCAACCGGGCGGACCGCTGGATGCGTTGGCCCGCCAGCTGGAGGCGCGGTTTACCCATCGCGGGGCTTTCATGCCGGACCCTGTGGCGCTGTCAGGCTGGGGTAGGGTCGATACGGTGCTGGTGACTGATGCGGCAGCCAAGGACTGGCTGGCCGGATTGCACGATCAGGCCGGGTTGCAGGTGATGCGAAACCGGACATTGCGGCAGGAATTGCTGGGCTGGATGCGGCTGTCGCGCTGCCATCGCCGCTACTGGTTTGACGGATTGGGGCGCGAGGCGCTGCGCCTGTCGGTGACCGAGGCGATGGCCGCGCGGCTGGTGCTTGGGCCGCTGTGGCCGCTGCTCGACCGGCTTGGCCTGACCGCCGGTTTGACCGCTGAGGCCGGCTCGACCCGGTCGGCGCAGGTTGTGGCCTGCTTTCACCGGCCAGCGCATGAAAGCCCGGTCACCACGGGCCGGGCCTATCTGCGGCTATGTCTGGAGGCTGCTGCCCTGGGTCTGGCAGGCTGGCCCATGGCCGCCGTGTCGGATCAGCCGCAGGCCAATGCGGCGATCTGTGCCCGCACCGGCATCGGCCCGGACCGACGGCTGGTGCAGGTGATCCGCTTTGGTGTGGCCAATGCCGCCCCGCCGCCACAAGGGCACGCAGGCCGGTGGCAGAGCTGCTCCTGTAGCCGGGGATCAGACTGTAAACCGGCCGAACTGCCCGCTGTGGAATACCAAAGGCTCGCCCGTTGCCTGCGAAACATGCCGCACCTGCCCCAGAATGATCACATGATCGCCTGCGTCATGAATGGCATAGGTGTCGCATTCAAACCGGGCCAGACAGCCCTGAATTTCGGGGGTTCCGGCGGCAGACATTGCCCAGGTTACCGAACCGAAGGCGTCTTTGGGCCGGGAGAAAGCTTTGGCCACGTCGCTTTGGCTGTCGCCCAGCACATGCACCGCGAACCGGCTGGCTGCGTGGAAGGTCTTGAACCGGCTGGAGGATTTCGCCGGCGACCACAAGATCAGTGCCGGATCGAGTGACACCGAGGCAAAGCTGTTGGCCGTCATTCCGACCGGCCCGTCGTCAGTGCCGGTGGTCACCACGGTGACTCCGGTCGCAAAGGCCCCCAAAGCCGCCCGATAGGCGCGCAGATCGGTCTGGGGGGCGAATGCAGGCATCGGGTCGGGTCCTTGCGGCAGGGTCATAGAGGGATAAGGCCTTGGTTACCCGCTTTGGCGCTGAAGGCAATGGGGCCTGCCAGCTCAGGTCAGGTTAACCGGCGCAAGCCAGTCACCCGGATCGGTCAGAATGGGCCTGAAATAGGCGATCATCCGGCCCTCTGGCGGGGCCTGTGCATCCGGTTTCCACGGGGCGACCCCGTGGATTGCCAGCCGGTGGACCAATACGGCCTGCCCGAATGCAGGCGTGATCACCCGGCGGGGGCAGGTGGCAAAGACCTGTGCGCGGGCGGCCTGATAAATGTCGGTCACATCCAGGTTCGCCCATTCCTCTGGGCCAATCCCGGCAAAAGCGGTGGCAAAGGCGGCGTGGATCAGGTGGTGGCTGCCTTCCCAGACCACCAGCGGACTGGCGCCTGCAGCAACCGGGTTCAGCCCGATCCCCAGCACAAAACTGTGCGGCTCGCGCAGGTGCCGCCGTTTGCTGGGCCCTTCGGCCAACAATCCGTCAAGATGAGCAGCGTCGCGGGTCAGGCGGAACTGATGGGCCGCATCCGTATCGGCAGGGTCGCGACCCGGGTAGCCGGGATAGATCACCGATAGCTGGGCCTTGTGCCAGTGCGGCGGCAGCCGGACCAGACCTTGCCATGCGCCACCCAAAGCCACCCCGGCGATGGACCCGTCCGGTGCATTGGACAGCGCATCCACGCCCACAAACCAGGTCCGGCCATGGCGCAGCCAGCGGGCCTGTTGGGCCGGATCAGCGGTGATCGTCAATGCCTCTGCATGGGCCGCCACAGCCCAATCCGCCACGGCGGGGTCCCATGGCAGGATGACAAACCCGTCTTTGGCCAGCTGGTTTACCATCCCAAAGCTTTACGCAGCATGTTCAGCGCGACAAGGATCAGGAACCCCCCGAACAGCCGTTTCAGTGGCTTGGGGTCCATCCAATGCGCCAGCCGGACGCCGTAGGGCGCGGTAATCAGGGTCATCGTGATGATCAGCCCGAAGGCCCCGAAATTCACCGCCCCCACAGTCAGCGGCGGGGTGGTGCCCGGCGGCATCCGGAACAGCAGGAATCCAAACGCCGAGGGCAGGGCGATGGCCACGCCAAACCCCGCCGCCGTGGCCACCGCCCGGTGGATCGGCACGCCAAACAGGGTCAGCACCGGCACCCCAAATGTGCCACCGCCAATGCCCATCAGCACTGACAAACCGCCCAGAACAGGTGACAGGATCAGCCGAAGCGCGCCTTGCGGCATGGTCGGGGCCAACCGCCAGTGGTCGCGCCCAAAGGTCATATAGAGCCCGATCAAGGTGGAAAACCCGCCAAAAATCAGCACCAGCGCCGTGCTTTTCAGATAGGACGCCACCGTTACCCCGATAATCGCCCCCACGACAATCCCCGGTGCCCAGCTGCGCAAAATACCCCAATCCACCGCGCCTTTGGCATGATGCGCCATGGCCGACCGGGTCGAGGTCACGATAATTGTGGCCAGTGAGGTGCCCAGACACATCTGCATCAGCTGCGGGCTGTCATAGCCAAGGGCCGCAAAGGTGAAATAAAACGCCGGGACCAGCACGATGCCGCCACCGACGCCCAACAATCCCGCCAGAACCCCGGCAAACGCCCCGATGACCAGCAAAAGCGCGGTCATTTCGATCAATAGGGTTGTGTCGGCCATGCGCACCTCGGGGTTTGGGTCAGTCGTGACCGGATTGCGCCCAACCTGCAAGGGCTACGTCGCTTGCGCCGCCACGCGATTTCAGGCGGCCTGCGCCGCCCCGGTAACCTCGGCCAGCGCCCGCAAGACCAATGCGGTCCCAGCTCCATCCCGATGCGCCCCTTCGGACAAGACCCGCCGCCAGCCGCGTGCGCCGGGCCGACCGGCGAACAGGCCCAGCATGTGCCGGGTAATCTGATGCAGGCGGCCGCCGTTTGACAGATGTGTGTCGATATAGGGCAGCATCAGGGCCACAACTTGTTCGGCACTGCGCCCCGGTCCAGCCCCATAAATCCGCAGGTCCGCATCGGCCAGAATATCGGCGGGCTGGTGATAGGCGGCCCGTCCGATCATCACCCCATCCAACCCTTGGTCCAGTAGGCCAAGCGCCTGATCCAGCGAGGTAATTCCGCCGTTGATGCTGATGTCCAGATGCGGGAACAGCCGTTTCATCGCAAAGACCAACGGATAATCCAACGGCGGAATATCGCGGTTTTCCTTGGGGGAAAGTCCCTGTAGCCACGCCTTGCGGGCATGGATGGTGAACCGTTTGACCCCGGCCCGGCTGACCTGATCCAGAAAGTCGGGTAGCACGGTGGTGGGATCCTGATCATCCACCCCGATGCGGCATTTCACCGTGACTTCGGCAGGGCTGGCGTCGATCATCGCGCGAACACAATCGGCCACAAGGGCCGGGCGTTCCATCAGCACCGCGCCAAAGCACCCTGATTGCACCCGGTCCGACGGGCAGCCGCAGTTCAGGTTCATCTCGGTATAGCCATAGGTATGGGCAATTGCCGTGGCCTTGGCCAGTTCGGCAGGGTCCGACCCGCCCAGTTGCAGCGCCACGGGCTGTTCGGCCGGATCAAAGCCCAGCAGCCGGTCACGCGGGCCGTGGATGATGGCCGGGGCGGTGATCATTTCGGTGTAAAGCAGCGTTTGCGCGCTGAACAGCCGGTGCACGAACCGGCAATGCCGGTCGGTCCAATCCATCATCGGGGCAATGGATAGTCTATGTGGTTGATATTCTGTCATTTTTTCAGTAGTCTCAAATTGGTAGCCCGCCCGCCTGCCCGCCTGCCCGCCGTACTTATCCCCAGTTTCGCCCCTTTTCGCCACCCTACGACGACTCACTGCACACGGATTGCACACGAAATGCCGACCATCGCAAAGCTTCCCTCAGGTTCGTGGCGCGCGCAGATCCGCCGCAAGGGTCGGTATGTCAGCGAAACCTTCTTGCGGCGGGATAATGCGATCCGCTGGTCCCGTTTAGCCGAGCTGTCGGAGGACCGCAATGAAACGCCGGTCAGTTCCCGGATCGGGCGGCTGACGAAGTTCGGGGAACTGATCAAACTGCACATCGAGGACATGACCGATGTCGGGAAACCGCCGCGCCGGTCCAAGGCCGCAACTTTGGACATGCTGCAACGGGAACTGGGGGCCATCAAGATCATGGCACTGGATCGCGAGCGGCTGATCCAGTTTGGGCGCGCCCGGTCTGAGGCTGGCGCGGGTCCAGTAACGCGTGGGATCGATATCGGCACAATCGGCCTCGTGCTGTCGCATGCGGCCGCTGTTCATGGGTTGCCGATCTCGACGGAACAGGTGGCGCTCGGGCGGATCGCGTTGAAGCGGCTGGGTCTGATCGGAAAGGGCGTGGAACGGGACCGCCGTCCGACCGAGCTCGAAGTCAAAGCCCTGATTGCGTTGTTTGAGGCGAACGATCGGCAGATCATTCCGATCGGGCGGATCATCAAATTCGCGATTGCCACGGCCATGCGTCTGGATGAAATCTGCCGGGTCGACTGGGCCGACGTGCACGAACGCACCCGGATGCTGCTGATCCGTGACCGCAAGGACCCGCGCAACAAGCAGGGCAACGACCAGCGTATTCCTTTATTCGGCCCCAGCGGGTACGACGGCTGGAGTATCCTGGCGGAACAGGCATTGCATCTCGGCCCAGCGAAGGGCCGCATTTTTCCGTACAACAGTCGGTCTGTCGGCACAGCGTTCAGACGCGGCTGTCGCGCGTTGGGAATTGAAGATCTGCACTTTCACGACCTGCGCCACGAAGGCACCAGCTGCCTGTTCGAGGCCGGGTTCGCGATTGAACAGGTGTCGCTTGTCACGGGTCACAAGGACTGGAAGATGCTGCGGCGCTATACGCATCTGAAGCCAGAGGCGCTGCACGCGTTTGCGCAGCGGGCGTGAAGCACAAGGCGGACGCGGATTGATTGCCTGACGATCATCGCCCCGGAGCAACGATAGAGTTGGACGCTCTTCGAACTGCTGCTGATATCCGCAGATCACGCGACCCGAGGGACAACACCACAAGAAGAGGTGCCGCCGCACCGCAAGCGCCACGCATCCTTTCCTTCCCGGCAAAACATGAGCCGCCGGCCTTCTGCGCCACAGCCAGCGCCGGCGCGATGAACGGTCGTGCCCGCTGAGAGGAGGACGACCGGATGCGACCCGGGCCTGTACGGAACTCCTTTTCGCCGGTCATGGCGCGAATGCGGCACATCGTGCCAAGCAATTCAGATCATTGAAAAAGGGACGGGTTTGCAGGCTGCGCCCATGTGGCGCGATGTGCAAACTCTCCCCGTAACCAGTTGAAAACTCACAACCGTCCATGGCCGCGCCTCGCGGCCTTTTATCTCGCCATCGGTCGGACGTGCATGCAGCACTCCGTTCCGCCCACGCAGGGGAACGCCGGAGTTCGCCAGACCGCGATCGCAGGAACTGCCCGTCTTGCTTGTGGATCGACGATCTGACTGCACGGCGAACGACGGTCGTGCGCAGTTGGACCGGTATGGCGACGAACGAGAGAAGGCCCGAGCGTTGCGATCTGAACGCTCGGCGGCTGCGGCCGAGATGTGCCCGGAAGGCAGATTTCGTACCCACTCGGGCGCGCTCAACTCCCGGCAAAAAGACCCGCTTTGGCGACCCAAGAACAGACAGTTGCACTGTCCTCAACGAGGGTGCCGCCTGAGCGCCAAATGGTCCGAGCCGGACTACCCCTTTTAGGCGACCAAAAATCAGCCCGATGCCTGCGCCAGCTACAACAGCCTGCATCATATCGATTGGAACTTCCGGGGGGCAGGTCAACGGCAGTCGTCCTGTTGCGCGGACGAAAGATGGGTGTCGAATTGTGCCTTACGATAAAGCAGAACTTGGCACTGAGCGGCTATCGAGACCAAGCAATCGATCAAGCGATATGTTGCCCGGTCCACGGGCCACCACGGCAAGCAAGGCCGCTGCCCAAAGGCCGTGGGTGGCCCATGCGTCGGGATAAACAAAAATCTGAATCACTGCGGTCATGCACATTAATCCAAAGGCAGAAAACCGGGTGAACAGCCCAAGGATCAACAGGATCGGCAACACATGCTCGGCAGTTGTCGCAAGGACAGCGGCAATATCGGACGGGATGAGGGGCAGCGCATATTCATTCTCGAACAGATACCAGGTTGAATCCTTGATCGAAAACAGCCCCTCTACCTTGGTCCGGCCAGAGAGCAAAAAGACCATTGCGGGAAAGATGCGAAGGGCGAGTGCCACTAAATCATCCGGGATGCGATTGAAAAGCTGGTTGAGACTGCGGATGATCGAGATCATGGAATGTCCTTAAGTCGGATTTACAAAAACACCCGCCTGCATCAGACGGACGAGGATTGGCTGTGGGTCGTGGCCGGGTTGGGCAAAGGCGCCGTTCTGGGCGGCGGCCATCAAGGTTTCGCTTTTTTGGATGGCTTGGATCAGCGCCGCATCGCCGGGGTCAATTGCCACAACCGGGACCTGCAGATTGCGATCCCGCAGGACAAGTGCGATCTCGGACCCAACAAGGGTCAGAGGTTTGGCACCAGCGTCAGGCTGATTGGCCGTCCAGATCGTCACGCCGGGGTGTGACAGATGCAGAACCTGCACGGACGGGTGCAAGGTCAGGGTTATGCGGCCGGGATCGTGTGCGGCAGCCGCAATCCGCTCTGGCGCAATCGCATCTGCGTCGGCTGCATGATAGGCTTGGCCGCGCGCAACTTCGATACGGGCAACATCGGCCATATATGGATATGCCGCCACTGGCAGGAAAGTCAGCAGGAAATCTGGGAAAGTCTGTCCCCATTCCAGCAATACCGGAGACTTCGGGGGATGGGCGGCCAGATAAACCTGCGCCATTGCACCAAAGAACTCTGCCCCGACCAGCCGCCCGATGACCGGAAACCGCTGTGCCAGTGCATCAGTCAGGCCCACGGCCACATTATTGCGGTAAACCCCAAAACGACGCCTCACCTCGTCCGCGCTGTGGGCAGTAATCCCGACGGGGAGCGCCCCCGTTGCCAAACCTGCGGTAAACGCGGTCAATACGTCAGGATGCGCGGGCAAAGTCAGCTCCTGTCAAAAGGTTGATATGCCGCTGCGCCCGGTCAGCCTCGGCCATCAGCACCTCAAAGACGGGCACGTCATTGTCCCATTCGATCAACGTCGGAAGCGGTCCGGTGCGTTGCAGCACTGCGGAAAACAGGGCCCAGACCGGACCCGCAACCGGCGATCCGTGACTGTCAATCAGGAACGGGCCAGAGGAAAGCGCTTCCTCGGTATGGCCGCCAAGATGGATCTCGCCCACTGCCGCCAGCGGAAAAGCTGCCAGATAGGCCAGCGGGTCAGTTCTGTGGTTGGTTGCCGACACAAACACATTGTTGATGTCCAGCAAAAGACCACAGCCGGTGCGGTGCACAATCTCGGTCAGGAACACGGTTTCCGGGATCGGGGACAGTTCAAAGTCGATATAGGTCGACGGGTTTTCCAGTATCATTCTGCGACCAAGCACGTCCTGAACCTGATCGATATGGGCGCAGACCGTCGCAAGTGTTTCGTCCGTGTAGGGCAAGGGCAAAAGATCGTTGAAAAACTCCCCGCCGTGGCTGGACCACGCCAGATGCTCGGAAAAACTGTCGGGTTCATAGCGGTCGCACAGGACGCGCAGGCGCGCCAGATGGGCCAGATCAAGCGGGTCCGCGCCACCGATCGACAGACCCACGCCATGCAGGGAAATCGCATAGTCGCGGCGCAAGGCCGCAAGCTGCCTGTGCGGTATTCCGCCCTGACCCATGTAGTTTTCGGCATGGACTTCAAAAAACCCCAGATGCGGCGAGACGGCCTGAATAGCGTCAAAATGTTCTGGCTTGAAGCCAAGCCCGGCAGACATAGGAAGTGCCATCAGGAAACCTCTGCATAAATCAGGTGGGGCAGGGGAACATCCCCCGCCCCAAGCGATGTCAGGCCGGAATGTCGCGGGTCAGGGCCTCAAGCGCACCAACCCGAACCGTACCATCGGCGGCGGCGGGCAATTCCATTGTGACACAGGTTCCGGCGGGAACCAGCGTCCAAGCGTTGCCTTGATAGTCAACTTTCGACGTACCGGCACAGGTTGTCCCGGCCCCGGCGGCGCAGTCATTTGCACCTGCAAGTGCTACGCCAAAGCACTTTTCCATTTCACCTTCGGCTTGAACTGCCGACGCCGCCATCACGGACAGGGCGCAAGCCAAAGTCGCACCAAGACCCAGAGTTGATTTATTCATGAACATGACATTCTCCATTTTTTTCAAGGGACCAGCATCGTCTGATCCGTACAAGGCCATTCGCTGCTGTTTCAGTTTTTGTTACAACTCTCACGCCGAGGTGTTCAACAAAACGCCGGCGGTCAGATGCACGGTGGGCGGCCGGTCTGATTTTCAACACAATTGTCACCACGACCAGCCCCGCAAAAGAACCGCCCTGTAACAAAATTCCTCATCCATTCGAACTGAATGCTGAAGCGGTTCGCAGTACCGGGCCGCAACAGGGTGGATATTGCTTAACATGCGCGCTTTGATACTGACCGGAACATTGATGGTTGGCCTGCTGATCTTGCCGGTAGGCACACCTGTTCTTGCCGAAGCGTCGGGTGCACCGGGTATTCTGATACTTGGCGATTCACAGCTGACCTTCGGGTCGGGCGTGGCTTTCGTCGATCTTTTTCAGGATATGGCAGGCAGTTGTGGCATCGCCGAAGGGGCTACAGTTGGGGTCATCGGCGTCCGCTCCAGTACGTTGCGCGCCTGGACCGGGGACAGCCGCAGCACCAAAAGTGCTATCTGCGATGTGGACCCGCAGTGGAACGTCAATGCCGGCGCTTACGGGTCGCTGTCGCAGGGTGAGAACCCTTACATCCAGATCGGCCGCGGCGATCAGTTTCAGTTTTGCAGGTCCGGCCTTTCGCCGCTTCAAGCGGTGTTCGACGATGGGTATTACCGCCCCGACCTGTTCGTCATGTTTTTACTCGGCAACGCCACAGAGCGTTGGGCAGAAGATCCAGAGGCTGCACTGTCCGATGTGCAGGCGATGATGGCCGATCTGCCAGACGATCAGCCCTGCATCTTCATGACCACTGCCCCGCCCTATCGGCGGTCAGTGGTGGAACTGCGTCTGCGGGCGCAAGAGAATATCGAACGTGCCTTTGCCCAAAGTGGCCGCCAGTGCAGTTTTGTGCGTGGTTTCACCACCGAAACGATTGCCGCCAATCTGGGTAACGCGCAACATTTCCGGCGGCGCGAGTCCGGCGAGGTGCGTGATCCGTTTCATCCGACCGAACAGGCCGCACGGGTGTTTCTGGAACTGGAGCGCGAGGCCCTGTGTGCTGCGGTCCAAACTCAGCTTGGCGCAAACTGAGCGGTTCACAAGACCGCGACTGCGTTGACACAATCGTAACCAAACGGTGGCCTGGCCCGAAACGGCCACCGACACCATGCAACAGGAGAGTCTCATGCTGAAGTCCACTGCACTTGCTTTTTTCTTGACCGTTACCCTTGGCACCGCCGCCTTTGCCGGTGAACAATATGTCGACAGCACCGGCTATGCCGTGTCCGGCTATGACGTCGTCTCTTATTTCGACCTGCCGCAGTCCAACGTCGGAACAGCCCAACAATCCCCGCTGCCCGGATCGGCCAGCATCACAGCAGACTATAACGGCGCGCAGTTTGCTTTTGCCACCGAAGCGAACCGCGACCGCTTTCTGGCCAGCCCCGAGCAGTTCATCCCGCAATATGACGGCCATTGCGCGTATGGCGTGTCTCAGGGCGGCAAGGTGCCCGGCAACCCGACCCTGTGGCGGATTGTGGACGGCAAACTGTATCTGAACATCACCCGCAACGTCGTCGGGTTCTGGGAATCCGATATTCCCGGCAATATCAGCACCGCCGAGAATAAATGGGGCGGGCTGGAGCCAGCGGGGGCGTCGGATGCGGTCATCCCAAGTTTCACATCCGCCGCCCCGGCGGCGAATTGACCTCGATCTGATCGACGTTCAGATTGGCAACGCAGGCCCCCTTGGGCCTGCGTTTTTCAT
>JANOMH010000098.1:0-5276 GCA_031420215.1 Rhodobacterales bacterium
CCGCCGCCACGATCAAAACCTGCATGGATGCAACATTCCAGCTCAAGGGCGAGAATTACGTGCTCTGGGGCGGCCGCGAGGGATACGAGACCCTGTTGAACACCGACATGGGCCGCGAGCGCCGCCAAGCGGGCCGGATGTTGCAGATGGTCGTCGATTACAAGCACAAGATCGGCTTCAAGGGCGCGATCCTGATCGAGCCGAAACCGCAGGAACCGGCCAAACATCAGTATGATTATGATGTCGCCACCGTGTATGGGTTCCTCAAGGATTTCGGGCTTGAGGGTGAAGTGCAGGTCAATGTCGAGCAGGGCCATGCGATTTTGGCGGGGCATTCGTTTGAGCATGAATTGGCGCTTGCCCGCGAATTGGGCATCTTTGGCTCGATCGACATGAACAAGAACGACTATCAATCCGGCTGGGACACCGACCAGTTCCCCAACAATGTGCCCGAAATGGCGCTGGCCTATTACGAAGTGCTGCGCGCGGGCGGGTTCACCACCGGCGGCACCAATTTCGATGCCAAGGTGCGGCGTCAGTCACTGGACCCGACGGACCTGATCCTTGCTCATGTCGGCGGGATGGATGCCTGTGCAGCGGGGTTGAAGGCCGCGCATGCGATGCTGAGCGATGGCAAGCTGGAGGCCGCACGTGCGGAACGCTATTCGGGCTGGGACACAGCTGATGGCAAGGCGCTGATGGGCATGGATCTGGCCGGGATCGAGAATATGGTCAAAGCCAGGGGCATCAACCCGCAGCCCCGGTCGGGACGGCAGGAGCGGCTGGAAAATCTGGTCAACCGGTATTTGTAAGGGACCAGCATTGCGGGCAGCAGGCTCGCACGCACCTGAACGCGGGCGCGCACCGATAGCGGCTGCCATTGGTCCATCGATGGACGAGCGGAAAATTAGTTGCTGGCCGGTGCCGTTTCGCACCCGCAGCGAACACCCGTTCCTTTCCCTTGAAACTGACCGTAGCCATTGCCCCTCTCCGATCGCCCCTCAAACTGGCAAAGTCTTGCCGGAACCATTGTCATTTCAGGCCGTTATTGAATATCGGGCCCCGGCGTGGCTAGGTTTGGGCCAAGTCCGGGGGGAGGTGACGAGCAGCCTGCAACTCCGGTGTAAAGATCCAACCCAAAGGACGACCATATGCGCCGCTTTCTTCTGTCCACCGCCCTGACCCTGATCAGCACAATCGCGCTTGCCGATGACACAGCCCTGCTATTGGGGACCGAACGCTATGAAGTGCTGGGCCGGCTGCCCGGCGCGGCGGGGGTGACCGGGGCCGCTGCTGGGCTGACTGCACTTGGGTTCAAGGTCACTGCCCTGCCGAATGGGCGGGCCGATACCATGGCTGCGGCCCTTGCCGGGTTCATGGCCAGCGAACCGGGAATCGGGCCGGAAACGGACCGGATTTTTGTGGCCCTGTCCGGGCGGTTTGTTACCGATGGGGGCCGCACATGGTACCTGAGCGCCGAGGCCCCCGCCCCCGGTCTGTTCACCCTTGGGCCCACGACCCTGTCGGTCGAAAGCATCCTGCAAATTCTAGGCCGGGCGCCGGGGCGGGCGATCCTGTTGCTGGGTGTCGACCCCGGGCAAACCACTGTGTTCGACCCATGGTTGCGCGAAGGGATCGGACGAATGACTGCGCCGCAAGGGGTCAGCATTCTGCGCGGCACTCCGGCCGACATTGCCAGTTTCATGACCGATGACATGACGGTGGCGCGGGGCGATCTGGCCAAACTCGTGGCCGACAATGGCACCCTGACAGTGCAGGGGTTCCTGCCACGCGGCATGGTCTTTATGCCGTCCACCCCAACCGAAGCCCCGGTGATTGCCCCGCCGGTGGTGATTGACACACCAGCCGAAACTGCGCTGTGGGAAGGGGCGGTTGCCCTTGATACCGTGCCCGCCTACCGCGATTACCTGCGCCGCTATCCGATGGGGCGGTTTGCCGGGCAGGCCGAAACCGCCATCGCGGCAATCCTTGCCGAACCGAACCGCGCCGACAGGCTGGCCGAAGAGGGGCTGACCCTGACCCGTGATCAGCGGCGGAATATTCAGCGCAACCTCAGTCTGCTCGACTTTAACCCGCGCGGGATCGACGGGATATTCGGGCCGGGCACGCGCGGGGCGATCACCAACTGGCAGCAGGAAAACGGCTTTCCGCAAACCTCTTACCTCACCAATGAACAGATCAACCGGATCGAAGCGCAGGCAGCGCGCCGGTCGGCGCAGATCGAGGCGGCAGCAGAACAACAGCGCCAGCAACAGGAACGGCTCGACCGGGCCTATTGGGATGAAACCGGCGCCAGCGGCGACGAGGCCGGGTATCGGGCCTATCTGGAACGCTTTCCTGACGGGCTGTTTGCCGAAGATGCGGCGGATCAACTGGCCCTGATCGAAGATACCAAACGGCGCGAGGCCGAGGCCGAAGACCGCGCCGCATGGGACCGTGTGCGTGCCGCTGACCGGGTGCAAGGTTATGAAAACTATCTGCGGGCCTTTCCCAACGGGGTGTTCAATGAAGAGGCACAGGCCCGGATTGCCACACTGACACGGGCGCAAACCGATGAAGGGGCCAATGCTGATGCGGCAGCCCTTGAACAGGCGCTGAACCTGAACGCGCTTGCCGCCCGGCTGGTCGAAGTGCGCCTGGATCAACTGGGCCTGAACCCGGGCGAAGTGGATGGCCGGTTCGATGCAGACACCCGCCGCGCCCTGCGCCGGTATCAGCGGGAACGCGATTTGCCGGTCTCGGGCTATCTGAACGAACCAACAGTCGTGCGGCTGCTGGCCGATTCCCTGCCGCAGTGACCAAGAACCCGGTGCAAATCGCCCGGCTGTGTGACCACCCAGACCTTCTGGGGGATATCGCGGCGCTTTACACCACAGTTTGGCCCGCTTGGTATGGGCCTGCCGGGCCGGGCGACGCATTGGCCGACCTGACCGAACGCAGTCAGGCGACTGGTCTGCCGATCGGTTTGATTGCTTTGTGGGGCGACCAAGTCGTCGGGGCAGCGGCGCTGTCGGCGCATTCCTTTGGCG
Source organism: Rhodobacterales bacterium (assembly GCA_031420215.1). GTDB lineage: Bacteria > Pseudomonadota > Alphaproteobacteria > Rhodobacterales > Rhodobacteraceae > JANOMH01. Next base: position 3,051 of record JANOMH010000098.1, read on the forward strand.
CCATGGCAGGCGAGGGGCCATGGCTGATTGGTCTGTCGGTAAACCCGGATTTTCGGCGGCAAGGGATCGGGGCCGAACTGATCGGCAGGGCCGAGGCGGTGGCGCGGTCCGCCGCAGCGACATGGCTCTATTGCACCACAGATCTTGCGGCTGGTCTGATCCTGCGGCGTGGCTGGACCGATCAGCGCCGGGCGGGCGAGGGGCCAGACCGGGTCTATCGGCTGACCCTATGAAAAAGGCACCGCCGAAACGGGGCCTTTTCCTGAACGATCAGTGGATTTTACTGCGCCGGCACATACCGTTCGAACAGCATCCGAACAAGGCTGGTTGTGGTTTCGTCCAGTTGCTTGAGGCCGACCAGATAGGTGCCGGTATTGACGCGGGCGGTCAGCAGCGAATCCAAGCTGTCGCCATTGTCATCATTGAACCCGACCTGCCGGCCAAAGTCGTCAAACAGCACCACCGTAGGGTCGCCCTGACCATTGGCGACAGCTTCGATCAGAATCACCCCAGCCTGCGCGATATCCACCGAATACCAAGTGGTTTTGCCGCTGATTTGGGCGTCCTGCCGCAACCGGGTGGCCAAGGGGCCAAGGGCGGTGATCGGATAACTGCCATCCATCGGCGGGGACGCCTCGCCACGTTCATACATACCAATCATTGCGGCAGCAGCATCATAGGCGGTAAGGGTCAGGGTGATCGGCAAAGTCGGGTCTGTCAGGGCACCAAGCGTGACGCAATATTCACCCGGTTCCAGCGGAAAAGACACGTCAATGCGCGAATTCAGCCCGTCGAAATCGTCATTCTCGGCGACAAAATTGCCAAAGCTATCGTAAATTGCCACCGTAGGATCGGCATCCAGATTTTCAGCCGTCAGGCTCAGGGCCGTGGCGGCAGTCAGGGTAAAGCCCAGAAACGGGGCCTGATCAGCACTGGCCGTCACTGACACACCGCCAGAGGCCAGACCAGAATCAATCGGACCATCGCCAAAGCGGGTGGTGATCGCGGCGATATCGCAGGAGCCGCCGATATAGGGCTCATCGCCCGGGTCCGGCACATCCGAAACGCCATCGGTCAGGGCTTCGTGGGTCAGCAGTCCGACCCGGACAAAGCCGGTCATCGGCGCACCGTCATAGGACTTCATCGATACGCAATAACTGCCGGGCTGCAGCATCATTTCACCGCGCGAGGCACCATTGCCGCCAGAATCATCATCCGACAGGATGATATTGCCGGTCGCGTCGCGGACATCCATGGTCGGATCGCCAGTGCCACGGCCCTCAGCCTCCATCCGGACATCGGTCGCGGCGGATACTGTGAACAGCGCCACATATTCGTTATTTTGCAGGACCAGCGCCATCTGTTCCATCGCGGCAGTGGCAGTGGACACATCGGACGTGGCCTCGGTCCCGCCAATCCATTGACCATTGGCCCCGATCCCGCCGCACAACCCATCCTGGGCCATGGCGGGCATGGCAAAACCAAAGGCGGCAGTGGCCAAAAGTGCTATTTTCGTCTTACAAGTCATCATAGGAAAACCCTCTGTGCTTCCAAATCCCCGTGTGCGCAGACTAGGCGAAATGCGGGCGACAAAGCTAGTGGCATCTGCGTGAGGTATGGAAACCCGCCAGCCGCCAAAAAGCAAAAGGGCCGCCCGGTTGGGGCAGCCCTTTGAGCAGTGCGGCTGAACCGATTTCTTAACCCTGACGGGCCTTGAACCGGGGCTGCGTCTTGTTGATCACATAGACGCGGCCTTTACGGCGCACGACCCTGCAATCGCGATGACGCGTCTTGAGCGAACGGAGCGAGTTTGCGACTTTCATCGGGCCTCTCCTCTTCATCTCGGCGCGCGGGATGCGCCTTGGGTTACGTTATCAATGCCCCCATGGACACTGAGATAATGGTGGGCGGTACAGGGATCGAACCTGTGGCCACTACCATGTCAAGGTAGTGCTCTACCGCTGAGCTAACCGCCCGGTAATCGCCGCTTGTGCCGTTGGTCCACGCGAACGCAGACCCAAGGCAGATCGCGTCGGGTAGGCGGTCTATAAAAGGAGTCTTTGGGGGGATCAAGGGCTTTTGGAAAACTGAATTTTCTGTCTATGGTGGTCCTGACATAGGGAGGCACGCCATCCACACCCCGTTTCACCTGTCCCGGCCCTTGGCGCGCAGCACTGCTGTCATCTTCGCCTCGCCCCATTCGGGCCGCGACTATCCCGGTGCCTT
>JANOMH010000099.1:0-3755 GCA_031420215.1 Rhodobacterales bacterium
TTGGGCGGGATCTGGCCGTGCCAGTGGATGATCGTGTCCACATCCAGCGCATTGGTCAGATCAACCCGGAACCGCTGTCCGGGGTCCAGCGTCAGGCCGCTGCCACCTTGGGCATTGACCAGCCCCCAGACAGTCGCGGCCCGCCCGTCGATGTCCAGCGTGCGGCTGGTGGCGGTCAGCAACAGCGGCTTGTGGTCGGCAGCCCAAGCATGGCGTGGCAGGCCGAGACTTGCGGCTGTCAGTGCGGTTGTGGCGATGAAGCTGCGGCGTGTCAGGGTCGGGATCATGATGCGTTCCTTGGGGATCATTCTTTACCACCATGGCCGGTCACCAGTTCTGCGCCTTGATCTGGATCAGGCTTTTGCATGCTCCCCTCAGCGCACCTTCGGACTTTGACGAATTAATCGCTTCACTTGATGCAGATCAACGACGTCTGCCGCCCAATTTGATCTGATCATCGGATCGAAACAGGAGCAGCACGATGAAACCAACACAACTTTTTTCCCTCTGGTTGGTCACCAGTTTTGGCCTCGCAGCGCCGGTCGCGGCTCAACAGGGCATGATGGACGGACAGGGTGGGATGATGGGCGGCATGATGGGCGGCGGCATGATGTCGGGCATGATGGGCAGCATGATGTCGGGCATGAACAGCTATGCGATGCGAACGTTCGATGCCAACAAGGATGGCACCCTGACGCCCGAGGAAATGACCGCCGGAATGCAGGCCGAGGTGGCGACCTATGACACCGACACCAGCGGATCGCTGTCATTGGCCGAGTTCGAGGCGATGCACGCGGCCCATACCCGGACCATGATGGTCCGCGCGTTTCAGATGCATGACGAAGACGGCGACGGTCAGGTGACCGAGGCCGAAATGGCGACAATGGCCGCGATGATGGAGATGATGATGGCCGGGTCAAAGGACGGGCCTAGCAACGGCGGCATGATGGACAACAACTGACACCTGCACGGGCGCTGGCGCATCGCACCGGGGCCCATCAACAGCCGGAAGGGGTAAAAGATGATGAACGGTTATGGCTATGGCATGGGATACGGCGGCATCGGGATGATCCTGGTCGTCGTTCTGGTGGTTCTGGGCATCTTCGTTGCACTGAAATATCTGCGCAAATAACAAAGGGGACGATGTCATGACCTACACAATCGACAGGCTGATCACCGGGGCCACATTTGATGCGGTAGACGCGCGCACCCGCACGGCGCTGGCGGCGAACGGGTTTGGGGTGCTTACCGAAATCGACGTGGCGGCCACGATGAAAAAGAAGATCGACGTGGATATGCCGGCCTATCTTATCCTTGGGGCGTGCAATCCGAAAATGGCCTGGCAGGCGATCGGGATGGAACCGCGCGTTGGGGCAATGCTGCCGTGCAATGTCATTCTGCGGGCGGTCGACGGCGGGGTCGAGGTCAGCGCGGTTGATCCGGTTGCATCGATGCAGGCCATTGACAATGCGGGGCTGCACGCGGTCGCCGGGCAGGTCCGCGATCTTCTGGCGCGGGCTGTCGCGGCAATCTGAGGTGTATCCGGTCGCAACCGCCACGCCCGTCAGGGTCATCCTGCCCGTGTTGATGCTGCCCGTGCTGATGCTGGCGGTGTTCACGATCTCGCTCGGGTTCGGGATATTGCTGCCGCAACTGCCCGCGTTGATCGAGCGGTTGCTGGGCATTGACAGCACCCCTGCGCAGGTGTCGCGCGCCACCGGGCTGCTGACGGCGATTTACATGCTGGCGCTGTTCATCTGTGCCCCGGTCTGGGGCTGGCTGTCGGACACTTGGGGACGGCGACGCATATTGCTGATCGGGCTTATTGGTTTCAGCATTGCGATGATCGCCTCTGTCTTGTTCGAGACGTTGGCCGCGATTTACGTCGGACGCGCAGTGACCGGCATGTTTGCGGCAGCGATCACGCCGGTCGCCCTTGCCGCTGTCACGGATTACTCTTCTGGCACGGGCATGCTGGGCCGCAGACTGTCATTTGTCTCGATGGCGGGCATCTCCGGCTTTCTGCTCGGTCCGACGCTGGGGGTTTCGCTGTCGCAATTGCCGGTTGTAACCGGAGGTGCGGCCGGAGACCTGACCGTGCCGCTGCTGGCAACCGGCGGGCTGGCGCTGATCGCCGCGATTGCGGTCGCAGTGTCATTGCCACGCGCGATCCTTGGCACCCGGCAGCTCGCCATGGCGCCAGTGGCCGCCACGGCACCCCGGCGCGTGTGGCTTCTGCTGATGCTCGGGTTTGTAGTGTCCGCCGGGGTTGGAGTGTTTGAAGTCGGCCTTACACTGCGCGGCAAGCAAGAATTGAGTCTGACACCCTTTCAGATTGCCACGATGTTCACGCTGTGCTCCGGGGTGATGATCGTGGTCCAGGCCGCAGTGTTTTCACCGCAGGTCAGACCGGAATTCACCCGCTGGCTGGTTGCACCAGCCTTTACCGCGCTGGCAGCGGGGCTGTTCGCGGTGCCGCTGGCGGAAAGCTTTGCGTCGATGATCATGGTGACTGGCGCTGTGGCGGCAAGTGCGGGCATATTATCGCCGATCCTGACTTATTGGACTGCTGCAGGGGCGGGCTATAAATCCGGTGCCGCGTTGGGCAGGCAAACCTCGACTGTGAGCCTTGGCGCGGCGGTGGGGTCAGCGGCGGGCGGGCTGTTGAACGATGTGACTTGGTTGCCCAATGCCGCGTTTGTGCTGATGGCCGGTGTGGCCCTGCTCGCCGTCTGGCCAAGCCTGCGTTTGCCGGGGCGGTTGATGCCAAGCGCTGCCGCGCCGCAGGAAACCGGTTCATAAGAGAGAGAGTCCCGGGCAAGCCTTGCTGCGCTGCGTTCCTCGGCTTCATGCCGTCGCTTGTGTTCCTGCCCCAGACTGAAAATACCCGACCGCCTCATCGAGCATGCGGGACACGCACCACCGGGCGTAGAATCCGGCGAACAGCAAGCCGAGCCAGCGCCCCGGCAGGGACGACGGCAGCCGGTAGTCGATGTAGACCCGCCCGCTCGTTCCCTCGGTAACCTCACGGGTTTCAAACCCCATGACGTAGCTGTCGATGATCAGCAACCGTTGCGGCCCGCGCGTTTCCCACGTCTTGCTGGCGGGGGGGTTCCGTTCGGTCACCACTTCCACGACAACCAGCGACAGCCCCAGAAAATGCCCGCCCATCCGGATCACCGATCCTACGGCACGGCCTTGGCCCGCGTCGAATTCATAGGTCATCCGGCCACCCAACATCATCATCGACCGCTTTTCCATATGGGCCGCCAGCCGGGTCTGATCGTCCAGATAGGCGAACACCTCGGCTTGCGGTGCCGGAATGATCGCCTCTTTCTGATGGTGGTAGGTGCGTGTGTGCATCGACCCATTCCTCTATCCACTGCGCATTAGCGGTGTTTGCCATGCCGAGTTGCGCATCATCAGACATGCGGTCCGGGGTTGCCGCCCAATTTCTACGGCACCGCCTGTCCGAACAGGGACCCCAAGCGCGGCACAAATCCCGGCACATCGCGCATGTAAGCGGCGTAAAGCGGCCCGAATGCAGTCAGCGCCTCGCGCTCTTCGCTGCGGGCGAGCCGGACATACATGGTGACGAGCACCGGAAACATGATGAGCGTCAGCAAGGTTGGCCACTGCAGCAAAAACCCGAACATGACCAGAATAAAACCGACATATTGCGGATGGCGGATACGGGCATAGGGTCCGCTTGTCGCCAGCGCGTGGCACTTTTGGGCTTCGTAAAGCACTCGCCA
>JANOMH010000100.1:0-2739 GCA_031420215.1 Rhodobacterales bacterium
GATGGCCAAAGGCCTGCGCCCGTTGTCGACGGACCCGGCGGCAGACCTTGAAATCCTGTTCCGGCGCGCAGTCTTTGCCTGGCTCGTCGCCGATGGCGACATGCATCTCAAGAACCTCGCCTTGCTGAAGATCGCCGAACCCGGTGCCAGAACCTTCACCTCGGTGCGCTTTGCGCCGCTTTATGATGCCGTCACCACACGGGTTTTCCCCGGTCTTGCCAACGACCGCATGGCGCTCAAGCTGAATGGCAAGGATGATCGCCTGACCAAGCTGGACTTCCTTGCACTAGGCCGGACGATCGGCTTGGCCGGAGGGCATGCGCAGGACATCCTGACCGACATCGCGACCCGTCTGGCCGCAGGGACTGCCGGGTTGAATTTGCCTGACATGCTGGCCCACTCCCAGATCTTGGAAACGGCACGGGACAGTGTGGTCGCAATCGTGATCGAGCGATCTGCACGGTTCACAGACTAGTGTTCGCCGCCTGACAGAAGATACCCGATGGCGGCTTAGAGCCCATAGCAGACCTTACCATTTTGCCCGGAATCAAGGCGCGTAGCGCCGCCGGGCAGCGCCTGACCGCCCCATCGGGCAGGCGCTCCTGTAGCAGCGGTGCGTCGAACATCTACGGCAGTGACGGCACCATAAAGCTTTGCAGAACTGGCACTGCTGCGCCCACCCGACGGTCACGCACTGCCCTGTGTCCGGAGAGGCAGGTCAATGACCGCTTCGTCCCGCACAGCTGACCTTGGTCACTGATGGCGCTTGGCGCACAGGAACCTTTTGTCAGGTGGCGAACACTAGGACGTTCGGAGCCAGTTAACTGACGCCATCTATGCAGTCCGGGGGGGGAAAGCGGACCGATGCAGCTGCGGCATCGCTTCCGCAGAAGCACACGATAGCGGCCATTCGAAGCGGCATCTTCGGATAAAATTAAGCCGATGGTCAGGCCGGGCGGGGTGCGGTTATTCACCAGGACAGTGCAAGCATGATCACAGATTGGGAAAGCGGACATTCTCAAACTTGAATGCCTCGACATCCTTGCCGCGTTCGGGATCAAGCACACCCACCTTCAAGCCGCGTTTTGAGTTCCGTTACGAACGGCGAGGGACGTGTAGCTGAATACATGAGATGTACCTCTGATTTGGCGCGCGTGAGGCGACATTCGGTCTTGTTGCGTGGACACAGGTCCGCGGCGATTCATTTTTGCTTTTCAGTTTGGGCGGTGGCAGGCTTTGCAACGCGTTTCACGATCTGGTGTTCCGCATGGCTTTAGACGACAGCTTGCTACAAAGCCGTGTAACAAACTGGCACTGGGCGCGAATGGAACCGTGAAGGATGACGATGCAGAGTGACGAGTGGGAACGCCTTTTGTTGGCAGCAAATGCTGGCGATAGCGCGGCTTATGCCCGTTTTCTGCAAGCAGTGACTCCAGTCGTGCGGGGCGTCGTGCGGGCGCGCAGCGGCAGTCTGGGGCACGCGACATGTGAGGACGTGGTGCAAGAGGTTTTGTTGGCAATCCACCTGAAGCGGCACACCTGGGACCCAGCCGCACCTGTACGACCGTGGCTCTACGCCATCGCCCGCTATAAAGTGGTCGATGCGTTCCGCGCGCGCGGGCGTCGCATTGACCTGCCGATCGAGGATTTTGCCGACACTCTGGCGGCTGACGCAGGCGCAGACCCGACCGAGGCTGCAGACATGGCCAAGATAATCGGCATGCTGGACAACCGTTCTGCCCAGATCGTTCGCAAAATTGGCCTGGAAGGCGCGAGTTTCGGTGAGACCGGGCAAGTGCTTGGCATGACTGAGGGCGCCGTTCGGGTTGCTTTGCATCGGGCGTTAAAGCAATTGACGATCCTGCGGGAAAGGCATGTGAAATGAAAACCGATGATCTGATCCGCGCGCTTTCTGCAGATACGGTGCCCGCCCGTCCGCTGCTGGCCACGCTGCTGACAGGGCTGATCCCGGCAGTCGGCTTTGCGGGCATCGTTGTCTGGAGTGTCTTGGGATATCGGGCTGATCTGGCTCAGTCGCTGTTTGATCCGGTATCCGTCGCGCGCTTCATCCTGGCCGGTGCCTTGGCTTTTGCGGGTTTGCGTATTGCGCTGGCTTTTGCCCGTCCCGAGGGGCGGATTCAGGCCCGCCTGTGGCCTTTGGCTGTTTTGGGTGCGATAGCGCTGGGGCTGTTGATCTGGGCTTATGTCACCACCCCCGCGGATGCGCGTCAGATGGCTGTCGTAGGCAAGACCATGACGACCTGCCTGGTGTCGATCCCGTTGCTTGCGATCCTGCCGGTGGCCTCGATCCTTGGCATGTTGCGGCATGGAGCGAGCACGACGCCAAGGCTTGCCAGCATGGTCGCAGGGCTTGCAGGCGGCGGAGTGGCGGCAGCGGTCTATGCACTGCATTGCACCGAAGACAGCCCACTGTTTTATGTCACATGGTATGGGCTGGCGATTGCGATCGTGACGATCGCAACCAGCCTGATCGGGCCGCGCTTTTTGCGCTGGTAGGTCGTCTAGTTTTCCTCGAACCAGTCCATGGCCAGGGCGGCCCAGCCACGCGGAATGCTGTGCCCGCCGTCATGCAGCGCGAAATCGAGGCGCGATCCGGGGGCACAGTTGCCCCATCGGGCGATGGTGTAGATGCCACGGGTTTCGGTCTGATCCGGTGCATCGGCGGGGCAATCCAGCGCATCGCGCCAGATATCCATCGCCTGGGTCACATTGCCCTGG
>JANOMH010000101.1:0-3048 GCA_031420215.1 Rhodobacterales bacterium
TAGAGCGTGTCGCCGTTCTTCTGATTCAGGATTCCCATGTTGAGAGGTTTGTGATTCATTGTTCCTGCCAGATATGGGGGATCGGAATGGGCAAGCCACATCCTATCGAGTTACGCAGTCGTGTGATCACGTTCGTTGAAGAGGGTCATGGGCATCGCGAGGCGGCGCGGCACTTTCGGGTGTCGCCGCGTTTTGTGAACGACATGGTGATCCTCAAGCGCGAGAGTGGCGGGCTTGCCGCGAAGCCGCAAGGCAACCATGCCGAGGGCAAGCTCGCCCCTTACAGCAGCTGGTTGCGCGAGCGGTTGGCGGTCAAGGGGGATCTGACGCTGGACGAGATCGTGGCCGAACTGGCCGCCGCGCATGGCCTGTCGGTGCATCGCGGCTCGGTCGGCCGGTGGCTGCATCGCCTTGACCTCAGCCATAAAAAAAACGCTGCTCGCCAGCGAAATCCTGCGGCCCGACGTGGCCGAGCGGCGCAGGGTCTGGATTGAGACCCGCCAGCCCGACATGGCCAACATGCTGGAAAGGCTCGTCTTCATCGATGAGACGAGCCTGAAGACCAACCTCGTCAAGACCACCGGCTGGGCTCCGGTCGGCAAGCGTCTCATCGACCATGCGCCCTTCGGCCACTGGCACACCCAGACTTTCATCGCAGGCCTCTCCCATGACGGGCTGATCGCCCCATGGGTCCTCGACGGTGCGATGAACCGCGACAGTTTCGAGACCTACGTCATGCGCGAACTCGCCCCGGCGCTGCGGCCCGGGCAGATCGTCGTGGCCGACAACCTGTCGTCCCACAAGTCAGATCGCGCCTTGAACCTGCTGCGCGCCCAGGGCAACGACCTGATCTTCCTGCCGCCCTATTCCCCCGACCTCAACCCGATCGAGATGGCATTCTCCAAGCTCAAGACATTGATCCGCAAGGCCGCCGCCAGAACCTACGAGGCCCTCTGGCGACAGGTTGGCGCGGTCTGCGACCTGTTCCAGCCGCAGGAATGCAGAAACTACTTCACAGCGGCAGGGTATGGATCGCATTGAACGCGACACGCTCTAACCTACGAAAACTTAATGTTTTATAGGTTCACAAATTTACGGCTCCAATAGGGCACCTTTTAACAACCCCCCAAACCTTACCTAAAATCCCTATGCACTTTGGCGCAAATACCCGGGGGGGGATGGCGCTTGCGCGAGGGGGGTAGCGCCCCTTAATTGTTCTCGCGCAGCACACTGCCAGCCAGATATAATGAACCGCAGATCAGCACCCTTGCATGGGGGGCTTTTGCCACAATTGCCGCCAAGGCTGCGGCCACTGACGCAGCGGTCACGGCTGAAATACCGGCCGACATCGCCGCAGCACAAGTTACCTCTGCAGGCAACGTGTTTGCTTCACCGGGGATCGACACAGCATGCAACTGTGTCACATGCGGGGCCAGCGGCACCATATAGCCGCGCACATCTTTTGTGTTCAGCATGCCGCAGATCAGATGGGTTTCGCGCGCGGGCATCTGTGCCAGCGTGGCCGCGACTGCAACCGCCCCCGCAGGATTATGACCGCCATCCAGCCATAACTCCACTTCGGGGGCCAGATCAACCAAGGGCCCAGCGCGCAGCCGTTGCATGCGCGCGGGCCATTCGGCACGGGTTATCGCGGCCTCGCAAGCCGCCTGATCGCGCCCCAGATACCGCAGCGCCGCAATTGCAGCCCCAGCATTCTGAATTTGGTGCGGGCCGGGCAGGTTGGGCAATGAAAGGTCCACCAAGCCGGTGTCATCTTGAAAAATCAACCGCCCGCGATCTTGGGAAACCATCCACTGCTGACCATACGCCAGCACAGGTGCCCCCATCCGCGCCGCGCGTGCTTCGATCACTGCCAATCCATCCGGCTCTTGCGGACCTACAATCACGGGGACACCGCGCTTTATGATCCCGGCCTTTTCGCCGGCAATTTCGGGCAAAGTATCGCCCAGATATTGCTGATGGTCGATGGATACCGGGGTAATGATTGTCAGTGCCGGGTGATCCACCACGTTGGTTGCATCCAGCCGCCCGCCAAGCCCGACCTCTAACAGCACAAAATCCGCTGGCACCCGCGCAAAGGCCAAAAACGCCGCTGCGGTGGTGATTTCGAAAAACGTGATGTCATCCGGCCCGTTGGCTTGCACGCATTCGTCCAGCAAAGCGGTCAGCATGTCTTCTGAAATCAACGTCCCCGCCAACCGGATACGTTCGTGAAACCGCGCCAAATGCGGCGAGGTATAGGCATGCACTGCACTGCCCCCCGCCTCTAGCCCCGCGCGGATCATCGCTTGGGTGCTGCCTTTGCCATTGGTTCCCGCAATATGAATAACGGGCGGCAAGCGGCGTTCAGGGTGGCCCAATGCTGCCAGCAGCCGTTCCACCCGACCCATTGTCAGGTCAATCACCTTTGGATGCAAAGTCATCATCCGCTGTAAAACGGCGTCTGACCCAGTCGGTGCTGCGCTCACGCTTTGGCCTCGGCCATTACCCCCGGTGGTGGCAGATCGCCCTTGATGGCGGGGGATTGGTTCATCAGCATCCGCAGGATCGTGACCAACTCGTCGCGCATGTCTTTGCGGTGGGTGACGCGGTCAAGCATGCCATGATCCAGCAGATATTCAGACCGCTGAAACCCTTCGGGCAGCTTTTCGCGAATGGTTTGTTCAATAACGCGGGGGCCGGCAAAACAGATCAACGCCTTCGGCTCGGCGATCTGCACATCGCCCAGCATGGCATATGAGGCCGTCACGCCGCCCGTTGTCGGGTGGGTCAGCACGACAACATAAGGCAGCCGGGCCTCTTTCAGCATCTGCACCGCCACCGTGGTGCGCGGCATCTGCATCAGGCTCAGGATACCTTCCTGCATCCGCGCACCACCTGCGGCCGAAAACAGCACCATCGGCCGGTTGGTTTTCACTGCCTGCGTGGCCGCCGCGATAATGGCGTTGCCAACATACATCCCCATGGAGCCTGCCATGAAGCTGAAATCCTGCGCCACCGCCACAATCGGCGTGCGGGATATTTCAC
>JANOMH010000102.1:0-3636 GCA_031420215.1 Rhodobacterales bacterium
GGCCGCACCGTGCCCGCAATCAGGTTGAACAGCGTCGTTTTACCCGCCCCGTTCGGCCCCAGAATGCCCACGATCTCGCCCTGCGCCACGTCCAGAGAAATACCGTCGGCCACCACCAACGCCCCGTAGCTCTTGCGCAAACCATCCAGCGATAACAATGTCATAGGGGGATGCCGGGCGACCGCCGCCGCCCGGCCCTTTCATCAGCCAAGCAGCTGCAATTCGCCCGTGGTCGGGATATTCGGGTTCTGCGAATTATCCACCACATGCAGCTCCAGCACCCCATCGCGGCGCTGCCATTGACCACCGACCATCGGCGTGCGCTGCACGTTTTTCACCGGCCCCGCTTTCCAGTTGATCGGGCCTACAATCGTTTGCAGGTCAGTCTCGGCAATCGCCGCCACAATCGCCGCAGGGTCCGACAGGTCGGCGGCGCGCTTGACCACATCCAATGCAACCTCGTAAATCGCATGGTTAAAGCCCAACGTCTGGGTCCAGGGCTTGCCGGTTTCGGCGATATAGCCGTCCGCCAGTTGCCGCGCCGTCATGCCAGTCAGCGAAGAGGCGAACGGATGATCCGGCCCCCACAAAACCTCGGTGGTCAGCCCATTCGCCCGGTCACCCAGCGCATCGACCGATGCCGGGAACAACAGCGCCTTGCCAATCGTCACCACCTTGGGCGCGAAGCCTTGCTGGGCTGCCTGGCTCCAGAATGTCGCGAAATCCGGCGGGATCATCACACCGGTCACAATCTCGCAGCCGGCATCCTTGAACGCCGCGATCTGGGCGGAAAAGTCATTGTTCATCGTCTGATAGCGGCCCGGATCGGTCAGGGTAAAGCCCTGTGCTGCCAATGGCCCCGGCAACCCCAATGTCGGATCGCCCCAGGCATTGCCATCCGCATCGTTCGGAAACAGCCCGCCCACGATTTTCGCCGCACCTGAGGCCGTCCACATCGCCGAGAAATTGGCGATAATGTCCTCAAGCCCCCAGAAAAAATGATAGGTATAGTTGAACCCCACTTCCGGATTGCCGCCCCGGCCAAAGAAATACGGCTGCCAGGGGCAATTCGTCGTAATGCAGGGGATTTCATTCAATTCGGCCTGATCGGCGACCGGGTTCGTCGTATCAGGCGTATCTTTCGCCAAAATCAGGTTCACGCCGTCATTCAAGATCAATTCCTGTGCCACTTCCGACGCACGGTTCGGGTTCGACTGGCTGTCTTTGCGGATGATCTCGATGGCAACAGGTGCGCCATTATTGGTGATCCCGGCAATCGTATCGGCCAGCCCATCCAGCACGAAATCCTCGGCCTCGCCAAAGCCCGACAGCGGCCCGGTCTGCGGGCTGACAATGCCGATCTTGAACGGCGCGCCCTGTGCGCCGACCGTCGTGGCGCGCAGGATGGCGGGGGCTGCCAGAATGACGCTCCCTGATTTCATGAATGTCCGGCGGATAAAGTTCACCTTGTTCGGCATGGTATCCTCCCTGATCCCAAAATCTTGTCAAATCCGGCCCGCGTTTACCCGCGAACCACTTGTTTTCGTTACGTTCCTTCCGAGTCTTTTGCCGTCACTCTGACGCAGAAAACCCCGCGTGTCACCCCTTGCCCAAAACCGTACTCAACAGCGTCAGATGCGCGGTCACCTTAGCGCGCAACGCTGTCTTTTCGGCGTCAGTCCAGTCCCGAAACCCCCGTCCGGTCTTGAACCCCAACCGCCCGGCCTCCACCAGCCCCTGCAAATACGGGCTCGGCCCCGGCCTGTGGTTCAGATGCGCCAGCACATTATTATGAATGTCCAAGGTCAGGCCGGTCCCCACCAGATCGGCATTTTCCAGAGGATCCAATACGGCCAGCCTGCGCCCAAAACTGTTTTTCACTACCAGATCAACGGTCTCGGCGTCACAGACGCCTTCTTCGACCAATGCAATCGCCTCGCGCCATAACGCATGTTGCAGCCGGTTGCCGACAAAGCCGGGGACATCCTTGCGCACATGCACCGGCACCTTGCCCAGTTTAGTGAGCAACGCCATCATCCGGTCAACCGTGGCAGCAGAAGTCTCTTCGGCCTGCACCACTTCAACCAATGGCACCAGATACGGCGGGTTCCACCAATGGGTTCCCACTACCCGATGCTTTGCGGTCACCCGCGCCGCAATCTGCCGGATCGGTATGGCCGAGGTATTCGACGCAAGTATGGTATCTTGCCGCGAATGCCTTTCCATATCCGAAAATAAGCTCTGTTTTAACGCCAGCTTCTCGGGGGCCGCCTCGATCACAATATCCGCATCCCGCACCGCCGCAGCCAGTTCGGGGGCAACCGCAATCCGGTCTACACAATCAACCGCCTCGCCCAACCCCGCCAAAGTCGCTGCCACGCGACTTTTCACGTTGTCCCGCGCCCCGGCAAAAGCGTCAGTCACCACAACCTCATGCCCGCCGCGTGCAAACACGAGCGCCAAGCCATGCCCCATCAACCCCGCACCGATGATCGCAATCCGGTCCATCAGCCCGCCGTATAGCCACCGTCGGCATAGAGTATATGCCCGGTGTAAAAATCCGACGCTTTCGAGGCCAGAAATAACAACGGTCCCGCCAAATCCTCGGGCTCACCCAGCCGCCCCTTGGGAACGCGCGCCAAAAACCCCTTGCGCACCGTGTCCGCCCGCTCATTATCCTCAAACATCCAAGACGTTAAGGGCGAGCGAAATACTGTCGGCGCAATTGCATTTACCGTAATCCCAGTCGGCCCCAATTCACAACCCAAAGCCTTGGCAATCCCATCCACCGCCGATTTGGACGCGCAATAGGCGGTATATCCCGCCGGATGCCCCAATAATCCGCAGGCCGAGGACACCAGCACAATCTTGCCGCCGTCGCCTTGAAGCTTCATCTGCACCGTCGCCGCCCGCGCCAGCAGCCAGGTCTGCGTTACATTGGCATCCATCACGCCGGCAAACATCTCGGGCGTCATTTGATCAATCAGCGCCACCTTGTTCATGCCCGACGCGACCACCAGAATATCCAGGCGCCCAAACCGGGCCACGGTCTGGGCGACCATATCGGCACAAGCCGCCTCGTCCACAGGCCGGGCATTGATCTGCAGCACATCACCACATTCAGCGGCAATAGACGCCAGCTCCTCGGCCTTCCCCGCCGCCAGTGCCAACCTGCACCCCGCCCCGGCCAAAACCCGCGCCGCCACCATGCCAAAAGCGCCTGATGCTCCGGTGATCAAAGCCACTTTGCCACTGACATCAAACAACGTGGCACTCATACCGGCACCCCGTCCAGACAAGGGATCAGCACCAGCATCCTAAAAACTCTCCCCCGGCTCAATCCGATACTGCTGGCCCTTATCCATTATCGCGACCAACCGGATGACACAGCCATCGCCGCGCTCCCAATTCCACGGGAAAAACGCAAAATTGCAGCGCTTGCCAGAGACGGCATCCAGATCACAGCAGACATTCTCGATCCCCAGAATGCCGGCATTGAACAGGATCTGATGCACCGGCTCCCAATCCGGGAAATCATCCTTCCAGTCGCGGCCGCCGGACCAGTCGAAATACTCTTTCTGCAAATGCGGCAACAACGGCCCATTGCGTTGCGGGCCAATTGCAGTCGCCAAGGGA
>JANOMH010000103.1:0-6002 GCA_031420215.1 Rhodobacterales bacterium
GGAGCGCAACCTCGTCGAACGTTTCTTCAACACGATCAAACACTTCCGAGGCATCGCCACACGCTACGAGAAAACTGCCAGAAACTTCCTCGCCGCCCTCCACCTCGTCTGCGCTCTCTCTTGGCTTAAATGAGGACAGGCGCTAGTCAGCCGGATCGCTTGAAAGCCAAAATCAACTTTCTTGCTTTCATACGGCAAGATCGCGCTGCCGCAATAGGTGCTATTCTGCGTATCTGGCTGAAAGACCTGTGGCAGGGCCGACGGGTCCGCCTGAACCTCGGGCGTCAGCGCAAAAATGATCTGTGACGCCGGGTCAGGCGTCCAATGCGACAGGACCGTTGCGGCCTGATCGGCGTTGTTCAGCCACGGTGTAACTGGCGGGACCGCATCCAGCACCAAGGCCAGACCCGGCAGGTTGAACAACCCCAGAAAAAATGCCCCCGGCCTGATTGCACAAACCGTTCTGAGCGTTTCCATCTCGGTCAGGAATTGCCGGGTTGCCGGGTCGATCTTCAGCACCCCAAGACGCCCCACGACCGCAACCTCTGATTGGGCGGTCAGGGGGGCATTCAAATGGTAAGGTTCTCGGGTGAAACTGGTGATGACCTGAACCGGGATCACCAGCAGCAAAAGCACTGTTGTCCCCACCTGGGCAAGGCGAATGACCGCGTTCTGGCTGGCAACATGGCAGAGCAGGGTTGCAAGGATTGTCCAGGGGGCCAGCGCCACAATGACCTGGGTGAACAATGAATTGCCGGTTCCGATGGTGCTGCTGAACGGCAGGATGAGCAGACCCGCAAACAGCAGTCGAATTTTGGGATGGCTGATCCAGGTCCGAAATCCCAGACTGATGGTAAGGAACAGCAGGGCATAGATGGCCTTGGCAATGCTTTCATAACGCGTCATCCCGCCCAGATAGTGCTGGCCGATGATGATGATGCACAACGCCAGAAAAAGCATGGACCAGGCCAGCCACAATCGCGGATAGCGCATCAGCGTGGCGGTCAGGATGACGGCCGGCGCGAAGGACAGCAAGGCCTGCCCGGTCGACAGTGAAACAGTCCCTATATAGCGCGCCAGACGCGCAGCGACGGGCTCTGTCTGCACCATGCGAAACAGCTCCAGGCCGCCGCGAAGGCTCTCATACACTGCCGGCACCGAAGGTTGGATCAGAACGAACAAGCCCAGGGTGCCAAACGCGCCGAGCCCCCCTGACCCGATCATCACCCATTTCCTCCGGCCCGATTGCAGGCACAGGACCAACGCCAGCACAGTTAGTCCGACACAGATACCAGAAGAAGGCTTGCTCAACAGGCACAGGGCAAGCCACCCCCCCGCGCCGGCACACAATGCACCACAGGCAACTTTGCGGCGCTGATCCACCGCCAACAATGCGCAGCCCGCAGCCCCATAGGCCCCTGCCGAGGCAAGCAGGTTATAGCTGGGCGAAGGCGCAATCGTGACGACGTATAAAAGCGCCCCGACGCCCCCCGCGGCAGCGACACCCAGATATGTGAACACCGCGGGCAGGGTGCCGGTCAGCAGCGCCAGACAGCGGGTTGCCCCTAACGCCAGCAGCACCGCCGCACCCAAAAGCAGGGCCGCACCGGTCAGCCGAAACCCTTGCAGACTTTCGGTTATTGCCCATAGTGGCGCCAGCACCCAATGCTGGGCCGAGATATAAAGCTGAACCTGTTCCGGATGGATCGCGGACAAGAGGTAATACGCCTCATCCGTCAACTCCAGTCCGCGGTCAGATGACCAGATGACCGCGGCAATCAGGCCTGCGCAGCACAGGATCGCGACCATGCAAAGCATGCGCTGGCGGTGCCAGGATATCACGGTCACGTCTGATCCCTGGATTTGCGCAGTGACCAGAATTTCGCGGCGGTGAAATTGAACAGGATGATGAATGGCATGATCCAGACCTGCGACCAGAACGGATCAAACTTGCCCAGTTCAACCAGCGCGGACAGGGCCAAAAGGTTCAGGCCAAGCGACAGCGCCCCTGCTGACAGATATTTGACGAACCGCCCGCGAAAGTGCAGCTGTGCCTCGGGCTGGAATACCCAAATGAAATTGAGAGTGTAGGTCAGGATGTTGCCCGCAAGCCATGCCAGAAGCAGCGCCGCGACATAGCCGATGGCCAGTGTTTTGAGGGCAAGAGTGAACACCATGAAGGTAAACACAAAATTCAGGCCGCCTACGACCAGGAACCGGCTTATTTCGGTCCTCTGGTTCAAGGCTCAGGGCGCAGACTTGCGGGCGACGACCACCAGAGTTCCCCCGAACGGCAAAGAAATCCCAAGTCTTATCATCGCCTCGTCAAGATACATGATCATGTTGAACACCCAGTTCACTGGTGAAGAGAATGTGACCCGGTCCGACAGCGCATTGGACTGAGCATTGGGCTGAGCATTGGACTGATCGGCAGCGGGCGCGGGCTTTGCCTTGTCCAACAGGCGCGACAAGCACATCAGCGGAAACAGCGTAAACACATGCGAGGTGATGCGCACCGGCGTGAATCCTGACAGGGTCAGTTTTTCAACCATCTCTGCGCGCGCATATCGGCGCTTGTGGCACACGATTTCATCCAGACGGCTCCAGAGGAATTTGTGCTGCGGGACCGACAGGATCAACACCCCGTCCTTGGTAAGGTTTTCGTGGATATTGCGCATGCCCTGCACGTCCTGCTCAATATGCTCGAACACGTCAAAGGCCGTGACGATCTCGAATTCCCGGTCCAGCGCGCCCTGTGTGACATCATACTGGATGAACTCGACCCCGGGCTGGCGCAGCTTGGCCAGGTGCAAGCCCCTGAGGTAGATCTCGGACCCGGTCAGGGACAAGGAGGTTTGGTCTGTCAGATGCTGGAAGAACTCTCCGGTGCCGCAACCGACATCCAGCAGCCTTGCCTGACCAAGTCTGGTCTGCTCCTGTTTCACCAGCCATGTGAACAAACGGTTGCGGGACCGGACCCAAAAGCTGGTTGCCGCAGTTTCATCGGTAAGATCAAAGCCGCTGTCGGGGTAGTCTGTATAGTCATTCGCCACATCTTGACTGTAACAGGGGATATCGCCGACCAGTTTTGGCGTCAGTCTCTGGCTCATGGAAATTTATCCCGGATGACATAGTTGGGCCGCTTGCGCACCTCTTCGTTGATACGCCAGACATATTCCCCGATCACGCCGAGCATCACCATGATCATGCCGCCAATAATCAGGATCACCATCATCAAAGGTGCCCAGCCATCAAACGGCGTCGCACCGCGAAGCCAGGCGACAAGAATGGAAATGGAATACAGAAAGCCCAGAAAGCTGGTGAAAACCCCCAGCAAAGAAATGGCCCGGATCGGCAGGAAAGACGAATCCAGCATCGCATCAATGAAGTTCTTCAGTTTCTTGCCGAAATTATACTGTGACTTTCCAACCGTCCGGCGGAGGCGTTCATAGGGGATGAAATTCGTCCGGTAGCCCGGCCACAGCAAATCGCCCTGAAAAAAGCGATGGCGGGTATCCACTGCATTGAACTGATCCATCGCCACGCGGTCCATCAGCACATAGTCGAACCCGCCACTGGGTATCTGCGGCACCGCCATGCGCAGCAGGCTGTAGGCAAGGCTGGAGAATGCCTTGGCCGCCATCGGATCGGATCGGTTGGTGCGGTAACAGACGACGATTTCTGCACCGCCCTGCCATTGCGCCACCATTTCAGGGATCAGCGCGATCGGATCCTGAAGGTCTGCTGAAATGTTGATCACCGCATCACCAGTTGCCTCGGCAAAGCCTGCCAGCATCGCCGCCATCTGGCCGAAGTTTCGCGTGAAACTGATGACTTTGACTGATGGGTCCGCCGCGCGGATGCGCAATAATTCGTCCAGCGACCCGTCACTTGACCCGTCATTGACGAAGATCAGTTCACGTTCCTGCCCTTGCAATGGTCCGTCAAACAACGCGCTGATCTGCGCATGGGTTTCGGTCAGGGATCCTTGGTTCTGATACACGGCCACGACGACCGAGATTTTGCGGGCGCGGGGCGCCATTTCTGCCGGGCTCAAGCGCCGGCCTCGCAGACCAAAAGAATGCTTGAGCACAGGTCGGGGTAGTGTTGGCCCAGCATAAAACAGCCATCGAGGTAATCGTCAGATATGATGTCGGTGTTCAGCAGCCGGTCCCATTGAAAATTAGCCAGGGCCTTGAAAAATATGCCCGATCGGTGGATCACCCTGAGCCCGGCCGCCCGTGCATCGCGTTCCATGGTATCAAGGCTATAGGTGATGCGGTGCCCGTGCGCCGCTTCCGCCGGTGTGATTGCCGCATTATGCGGGATGAGACCCATTTTCACCGCGATCTGGCGCGAAGGGGCGTTCGCATTCGGGCAGACAAGGAACAAGCGCCCGGTTTTGGACAGCCATTCCGTGTTGATGCGCCGCAACACCGCCACCGGGTCGTCCAGATGCTCCAGCACATGGGTCAGCACAATATGGTCATAGCGCCGCGGCAGGGTGATGGTTTCGAACAGCCCCTGATGAAATTCGACCCCCGAAGGCAATACCGCGCGGGCCGCCGCAACCGCCTCGCCCGAGGCCTCGACACAGGTTATATCGTCAAAATGCAGCAGCAGCCGGCGGGTGAAATCACCTTTGAAGCTGCCCAGCTCCAACACCGACCCAGGCCTGAAAAAGGGTTCGAACGACCGCAACATATACTTGTGCATCACGTCGAAATCGAAGGTGTAAGCATAGCAATGATCTGCCGTATCCTTGAATTCGGCATCATAGTCACGGGTCAAAGCCACATTCCATCTCCATCGGCGCAACCCACCGCCTCGCGCAAAAGCGGAGGGGCAGGAGGCGCGTTGCGCATTTATCAGGCACTCCGTCTTTTGAGTACGCATCTGAGTGTCTCGCCCAGTTTCGGCACATGATCAAGCAACTCCTCGCCCTTTTCAGCGCGGACAGCGAACCGCAGCCGACCAGCGGCATCGGGCAGCACTATCTGCTACGTTCTTGCCTCGGTGCTTTTGTGCACTCTGACGCGGCTCATGCAGCAGGCAAGATTCAAATAGATGTGTCGCAACTCGACGTCGACCAGGGCCAACGTCATGAGCGATAGAATGTCTGCCTATCGCTCATGATGGGCTGGAACACGCGCACCCAGTCGTTGAAAACCAAAGCTGCAGGCCCTATGGCGCTCCAATAGAGCACCAGCGAAGAGGGCGACATGGGTGTCCACAAACAGAGCGTCAGCTTCACCGACACGGCGTTCAACTTCGCACGTGAGCTGGTGGAAAGCGGCGAGTACCCCAACATCAGTGCGGCCGTTTCCGGTGAGATGGCGCGCGCCCGTGCTTCGCGGGAGCGGGAGCGGGCACTCTTCGAGGCCGAAGTGCAGCGCCGACTGGCTCTGCCGCTGGATGCCTGGGAGCCGGTCCGCACCGCAGAGACGATCACGTCCGATGCCCGGGCTCACCTTGCCCGGCGAACGAAACATGGGAGCGGCAACGCAGCCTGATGCGCCATCCACTGGTCAATCGCGATCTCGTCGCGCTGGTTGATCATATCATTGCGGTCACGGGTGGCGATTTTCCTGCTGCAGGCCGGCGCCTCGACGGGATTGATCAGCTTCTGGAAGACATCGCAGGCAATCCTCGCTCGGGCGTCCGCCTGACGGGCGCGTTGGACGGTTGGCTCGTTCGGCACGGTGGCCGGGGCCTCCGGATCACGATCGTTTTCCGCGTGGACCCGGATGCAGATTGCATCTTCGTGGCGCTCGTTGCGTTCGGAGGGCAGGACTGGATGAGCGAAGGGGAAGCCAGGAAGGCTTTCGCTGACTGACGGTCGGGACCAATCGGCCTGTTACCTGTGGAGGACGTCGCCGCTTTGCTCAGGTGCGACACTTCAACTTTGCGGCTACAGGTTTATATCCGATAATGAAGATTATGTAATAATACCGGTTTTTCAGGCCTCCGGTCCGGGGCAACCGGCACTGCACTGGCGCTGT
>JANOMH010000104.1:0-2775 GCA_031420215.1 Rhodobacterales bacterium
AAACCGCATCCCCTTGGCCCCCGCCGTCAGCAGCAAGGATCCCATCGAGGCGGCCTGCCCCACCACCAGCGTGGAGATTTTGGGCCGGATATATTGCATCGTGTCGTAAATCGACAGTCCTGCGGTCACCACACCGCCGGGGCTGTTGATATACATCGAGATTTCCTTTTTCGGATTCTCGGCCTCAAGGTGCAAAAGCTGGGCGATGATCAGCTGGCTCATCCCGTCATGCACCGGGCCGGACAGGAAAATTACCCGCTCTTTCAGCAGGCGGGAAAAGATATCATAGGCCCGCTCGCCACGCGCCGTCTGTTCGACGACCATGGGAACCAGGTTCATATAGGTGGCAACGGGGTCTTGCATCTGCTTTGCCTCACTGGGGACGCGCTTCACACGTCGATAAATCAAAATTCCTTCCAGAGTCTTAGTGACCATGGACAGGGGCTTCAAGGGCATGCGGTTCCAAGCCAGAAATGGTTGACTTTATGTAAGCCCTGACTTACCGTAAGCCATGACTTACACAGATGCAATATCTGCCCGCCTGATAGCCCTCGCCGACCCGACGCGCCGGGCGATCATCGACCGGTTACGTGGCGGCGCATTGCCGGTCTGCGAAATCGCCTGTGACCTGCCCGTCAGCCGCCCCGCCGTGTCGCAACATCTGCGCGTGCTGTCGGATGCCGGGCTGCTGGTCATGACCCCGCAAGGCAACCGCAGGCTTTACGCTATTGCCCCCGAAGGGGTGGCCGGATTGCGGCTCTATCTTGATAGTTTGTGGGATGATGCACTGGCGGCCTTTGCTGCCGCCGCCCGCCAACAGGCTGAAACCAATGCCCAATCCAAAGGACAAACCAAATGAGCGCACCGATTCAGAAATCCGTCACCGTCCCGCTGCCCGCCGACGCGGCCTTTGATCTGTTCACCCGCGACATTGCCCGCTGGTGGCCCGCCCAGCATACCCAATCAGCCAAAACCGGCGGTATCCCTGCTAGGATCGAGGTTGAAACCCACAAGGGCGGGCGGATTACCGAGGTCACGCCGGATGGCAAACGCATCCTCTGGGGCCGGATCATTGGCTGGGAGCCGGGCAAATACCTGTCGTTCAGCTGGTTTCCGGGGCAGAACGAATCCGATGCGACCGTGGTCGCCGTAGCCTTTACTCCAACACGAGATGGCACGCGCGTTGACCTGACCCAAGGCGATGTCGCGATTCTGGGCGACCTCGCCGATGCGGTCAGCACCAGCTACCTGCGCGGCTGGGCGCTCGTGTTGGGGTGCTATCACACCTGTGCTCTGCGGGAACTGGTGGCGGCCTGATCATATCCGCGGGCAGGTCAGCCCGAAGGCACCCACAACACCCGGTCCTGCCATTCTTTTGGCCCTAAATATCCCCGCCGGAGGCCCTGCCCCATCGCTACCCCGGTGTCAGTAACCTCAGGCAATCATCCGGGCGGGCAGCCGCTTTTGCGCGGCCCAGTCATTGGCCGCAGCGCCAAAGGCCGCAAACAGCAGCCGCGATACCGGGTCGGCGGCGGCGTTCCATTCGGGGTGCCACTGCACCGACAGCGTAAACCCCGGCGCATCCTGCACATAAATCGCTTCAGGCGTGCCATCCGGGGCCAGGCCGTCAATCACGACGCGGGGGCCGGCAGCCTTGATCCCCTGCCCATGCAGGGTATTGGTCATCACCGCCGGGGCCCCCATCAGGGCGGCGAACGGGCCACCGGCAGTAAAGCTGACCTCGTGGCGCAAGGCAAACACTTCTTCCATCGTGCCATCGGGGGGCATGCGGTGGTTATCGCGGCCCGGCAGGTCGCGAATCTCGGGGTATAGCGAGCCACCCATCGCGACATTCACTTCCTGAAAGCCCCGGCAAATCCCGAAAAACGGTTGGCCCCGTTCGACACAGGCGCGAATCAAGGGCAAGACCACGGCATCGCGGGCCCGGTCAAACGCACCATGGGCCGGGGTCTCCTCCTCGCCATATTCGGCAGGATGGACATTGGCGCGACCACCGGTCAGCAGAAATCCGTCGCAGACGTCCAGCAGGTCAATGACATTTACATGCGCCGGATCGGACGGGATCATCAGCGGCACACAATCGGCCACATTGGCGATGGCGCAGCAATTCATCTTGCCCACACCATGGACGGAATAGCGGTCATTAATCAGATGACCATTGCTGATGATACCAATGACGGGCCGGGCCATAACGCGATCCTTCTGCTCTATGTCCGAAACCTATACCCTTGATTCTGTCATGAAAAGGTTACTTCGGCGCAGAGCGGCTGTGCTTTGGTGCAGATGCCACACAATACAGCGTCCTTGGGTCAGACTTCACGCAGATATGGCACTAATGTGATGCCTTCGCCTCGCGCCTGCGCAGATGCAACACCGGCTCGGTATAGCCTGACGGCTGGACCCGCCCGGCCAGAACCAGATCACAGGCCGCTGCAAAGGCCAGCCCGTCAAAGCCGGGGGCCATCGGACGATAGGCCGGATCACCGGCATTCTGCGCATCCACCTTGACCGCCATCTTGCGCAGGGCGGCGATCACCTGCGCCTCGGTCACGACGCCGTGATGCAGCCAATTGGCCAGCGCTTGCGCCGAGATACGACAGGTCGCCCGATCCTCCATCAGGGCCACGTCATGGATATCGGGCACTTTGGAACAGCCGATGCCCTGATCAACCCAGCGGACAACATAGCCCAGAATCCCTTGGGCGTTATTGTCGACTTCGGCGGCAATCTGTTCGGGCGACCAGTTCGCTCCCG
>JANOMH010000105.1:0-1976 GCA_031420215.1 Rhodobacterales bacterium
CCGCTGCTACAGGAGCGCCTGCCCGATGGGGCGGTCAGGCGCTGCCCGGCGGCGCGTGCCGCGCCTTGACTCCGGGCAAGCGGGACTAAACCTGAACGGCAGCAACGGGCTCTAAGCCGCCATCGGGTATCTTCTGTCAGGCGGCGAACACTAGATCAAGAACAATGCCAACCCCAGCCTTTTGGTTTTTCCGCTCGAAATGCACAACCCTGATATGTGCAGAGCGCTCTTGAGTTCAACCTTAGAGAAACATTCGGCAAGTCACTGACATTCAATCCGCAACATTCTGTTGGCGGCACTGTTGACAGGCGCAAGCGATAGCCGGACCTCGCCGCAATGGCGCATCTATACCATTGATTTACATTTCTTTTACCGTCTGAGTCACAAACCAACCAAACCAGCCCGGCACGACGCCACCTCTGCTAACCATGACTGAATTTTCCCCTGTGCAAGTTTGTCTAAAATAAGCATAAACCCCTACGGTTCGGGTTTGGTGCGACGGTGTGCGATTGTTGTTTTGCGCCGGTCTGCTCAGATATTTCACGCGCAATCGGCGATTGCACTTCAAGGGGACGACGACGCATGCCATCGAGCACACTGACGACCGGTAACTCGGTTCGCAATGTCACGGTCACAGAAGCTGAAAGCTATGACATCATCCGCCGCAATGGCGGCGTAGATGAATTTGGGCTGGTCAAACTGAATGTCACTGACGGCGGCTTTCTCGACCTGTTCGACGAGCTCAGAACATCGCCGACGATTGTCACCTTTTCGGGCGGGGCGATCACCTATACCGCCGGGGTCGGCGACGACATGCTGACTGGAGGCACCGGCAATGATGTCATCAACACGGGCAAAGGCAATGATTTTGTCTACGGCGGCGCTGGCAATGACACGGTGAATGGCGGCTTGGGCAATGACGGGCTGAATGGCGGCAGCGGCAACAATACAGCCGATGGCGGTGCCGGGTCGGATACGCTGTTTCTGGATGGGCCGTTGTCCGACTATGTGATCACCGGAACCCCGTTGGACTTTACGGCCACCCGGATTTCCGATGGCTCGGTCACGCGCGCCCTCAATATCGAGTTCATCTTTGCCAATGGCGGTATCGCCCCGGTGCCGGTCACTCAGTTCACCGGCTACACGATCTATGGCACCAGCGGCGATGATGTGCTGTCGAACAAGTTCACCGCTCCAGGGCAACCCTTTGCCTCGGCTGGCCATGACGTGATTTACGGCTATGGCGGCAACGACCGGCTGAATGGCGGGGCGGGCAATGACCAGCTTTTTGGCGGTGATGGCAATGACGCCCTTTATGGCCGCGAAGGCGATGACATCGTTCAGGGTGGTTTGGGCAATGACATCTACTATGTGGATGACTCCGGCGATACGATCAGTGAAGCGGATGTCGGCGCTGCAGGCGGGATTGACCACGTCATCGCTGCCTTCAACTATACGCTGGGCGATTTCTTTGAGAATCTGACCCTTGCGGCCGGTGTCATTCACGGAACTGGTAACAGTCTGGCCAACAAGATGACGGGCAATGCGTCAAGCAATATCCTGTCTGGCGAGGCTGGCAATGACGTTATCTATGGATTGGATGGGGCTGACACGATCACCGGCGGCACCGGGACCGACAAGCTGTTTGGCGGGGCCGGGGATGATGTGCTGTCAGGCGGTGCTGTCGCTGACACGCTGAATGGCGGAGCAGGGGCCGATATGTTCGTGTTCCACAATGAAACCGGCGCTGACCGGATTGCAGATTTCACATCTGGCACCGATCACATTGGCCTCGTTCAGGCTGATTTTGCGGGAATTTCGAACAATGGGGTCACCAGCGCCTTGGCTGACAGCCAGTTTGTTCTGGGCACCAGTGCTATCGATGCCGATGATCACATCATGTACAATCAGGTCACCGGCCGGATTTACTTTGATGCCGATGGCATAGGTGGGCAGGCACAGGTCCAGATTGCCAG
>JANOMH010000106.1:0-9098 GCA_031420215.1 Rhodobacterales bacterium
GGCGGCGACCTGATCAGTGAAGCCATAGATCCGGTCAATCAGGATGCCGGAAAACAGGAAATACGGGAATACGATGGCGCGTTTATAGGGCAGACGGGCCACATGTTGCAGGCAGGGTTCGACCAGCGGGAAGGTGACGCCGGAATAGCCGACCTCGCACCAGCCAAAGCCCATGCCTTCCTGAATCAGTCGCGCCACTTTGGCGACATTGCCGTTGGCGTCGGGGTCGGACGCGCCGCGCCCGATGACCACCAGGCAGGTGTCGACCAGCGGCATTGTCCCGTGTTCAGCATTGGCCTTGTCCACCGCCGCCTGAATCCGGGCAGCGGCGGCGGCGATCATCTTGGGGTCAACGCCCAGTTCGCGGCCATAGCGGACCTCGATCCCGACTGGGCAGCGTAGGTGTTCAGCACGGTGGGGATGTCGTTTTTCGCATGCATCGCAGCGAACAGCATGCCGGGGACAGCCAGAATCCGGTCACATCCGGCAAGGCGCAGCCGGTCCAGCCCGTCGCGGATCACCGGGTTGGCGAATTCCAGGTAGCCGTAATCGACCAGCCAGTCGGTCGGCAGGAAGCCCGGCAGCTTTTCGGCCAGCACCGCAAATTCATCCACCGCCGATTGACTGCGCGAGCCGTGCCCGCAGATCATCACGCCGGTTTTGGGGGCGGATTTCATGCTTCGGCTGTTTCTTCGGTGTCTTTCGGTTCTTCGGCGTCGGCTTTTTTGCCCTTGAATGCGCCCCAGACCGCGACCAACCCGGCAAGGCCAATGGCCCCGGCAGCGACCCAATGGTCATGGCCGGCCAAGTCGCCGAGATGACCGACATGGGCCTGTGCCGTAGTGGCCGCCATGATCAACACCAGGGATAAGCGCAGCATAAGACCTCCGTTTCGCAAAAGGACCAGAGGCCCGCATCCGGCGGGGTCCGACGATATGGGCTTTGGTTCCCGGATGGGTCAACCGCTGCACCACCAACCGCTCTGGCCCTATGGGCTTCGTCACCGTTAGCTATAGGGGGGGGAGGGAGGCAAGGCAAACCAATATCCGGCGGGTATGGTGCAAAAACCGACCCCCCACACAGGTTCTGTGCGCTGGCCAGCAGTTGGGGCACAGGGCCATGCATGATAGGCGTCCTTGCGCATCAGGAGATATGCAAATGGGTCAGTTGGTCGACGGGGTCTGGCAGGATGCCTGGTATGATACGGCGCGTACCGACGGGGCATTTGTGCGCCCGGTGCCCCGGTTTCGCAGCTGGATCACGCCGGATGGCAGCGCCGGGCCAAGCGGGCAGGCCGGGTTTCGGGCCGAAACCGGGCGCTATCACTTATATGTCAGCCATGCCTGTCCCTGGGCGCATCGGACCGTGATCTTTCACGCGATCAAGGGGTTAGAGGCGCATATCGGGCTGTCTGTGGTCCATCCGGACATGCTTTCGGATGGCTGGACCTTTGCCACCGACTTTCCGGCGACGACCGGCGATGGTCTGTTTGGTCTGCCGTTTCTGCGCGACATTTATCTGCGGGCGGACCCGGCCATTTCGTGCCGGGTGACAGTTCCGATCCTGTGGGACAAAGCCACCGGCACCATTGTCTCGAACGAATCGTCCGAGATCATCCGGATGCTGAACTCTGCCTTTGACGGGCTGACCGACAACACCGATGACTATTGGCCCGCTGATCTGCGTGTGGCCATAGAGCCGGTGAATGCCCGCATCTATGACACCCTGAACAACGGCGTCTACAAATGCGGCTTTGCGACGACGCAGGTGGCCTATGATGCGGCGATAACCCCGCTGTTTGATACTCTGGACTGGTTGGAGGACCGGCTGGGCCATAGCCGCTATTTGCTGGGTGACCGTGTGACCGAGGCGGACTGGCGGCTGTTCACCACGTTGATTCGGTTCGATCCGGTCTATCACGGCCATTTCAAATGCAACCGGGCGCGGATTGTCGATTATCCGCAGCTCTGGGGGTATACACGGGAGCTGTTTCAATGGCCGGGGGTCGCGGAAACGGTGCATTTTGACCATATCACGCGGCACTACTACTATAGCCACGAGTCGATCAACCCACACCGGATCGTGCCGGTCGGGCCAAAGCCGGACTATCTGGAGCCGCATGGGCGGGGGTGATACTTTCTGCCAAAAAAATGCGCGCTACGGCGGATGACGCCGCTGCTGATGTGACATTTCCCATTCCCAATTCGGATCCGTCCGATCCCGATGTCGCCTTGGCCGCCATCGGGGCAGTGCTTGCGGCGCTATATGCCGTGGCCCGCTCGCCCGTAATGCGCCACCATCGCCGCCAGATCCTCGGGTGGGGTTGAGGTCTGGACCAGGGCCCGGGCGTTGGCGTTCAGTGCAAAGATGGATCCGTCCGAAAAGAATGTGGTATCGGTCACAAAGATCACGCTGCTGTCGGGCAGCCGGAACTGTGCATAGTCGGCGACAGCAAGGGCAGAGCCACGGGTCAGCACCAAATCCAGAATGAACACATCAAATGCATTTTCGGTCAGGTGGTCCACCGCTGCGTCACCCGAGGTTGCAATGGTCACGGTAGCACCCTGACGCACCAGATGGCGCTGCCACAGGTGCGCAAGCTCGGCCGAGCTTTCCACAATCAGAACGTCCATGATCCCTCTCTCCGTGCGGAGTGCACGGCCCCTCTGCGAAGGCACTTTGCACTGGCACGTTCTTGTCGCATAGCCTGCGGCCCAATTCCCTAATGAATGATGAACACCGTCTTAGGGTTCCAAATATTTCTCAGTTATCCCCAAACATCTTGTGAAATCGGCTTGAATCCGCTTGTAAGGGCGGGCCAATCAAAGGACCGAATGCTGATGACATCATGGATCACAATCTGCGACACTTGCAAGCGCGAAGGCTGGGAACTGACCGCAATGGAGCAGACCGATGGCGAACTGCTGGCCACGCTGATCGAAACTGCCGCTCTTGGCCAACCAGTTGCGACCCGCCGGGTGTCGTGCACCATGGGTTGTGAACGGGCCTGCAACATTATTGTGCAGGGGGCGGGCAAGATCGGCTACTCCCTGGGCAAGTTTGACCCGACCCCAGAGGCCGCCGAAGCCATTGTTGCCTATGCAAGCCAACATGCGGCCAGTGCCACCGGGCAAGTGCCGTTTCGCGAATGGCCCCTGGGGGTCAAAGGGCATTTTGTGAGCAGACATGTGCCGCTGCCAGACCTGCCCGCCGCCAAATGACCGGTATCCGCGACCATGGCGGTGGGTTGGATGCGGCCATGGCCCAATATGGCGGGGCGCGGACCGATTGGCTTGACTTGTCGACCGGGATCAATCCGGTTCCTTATCCGGTGGGCGCAATCGACCCGGGCGCATGGACAGCTTTGCCGGACCGGGGTGCTGTGGCCGCATTGGTCCGTGCAGCGCGGGCGCTCTGGGCGGTGCCTGACACTGCGGCCGTGATCGCCGCCCCCGGCGCATCGGCCCTGATTGCCCGGTTGCCGCAGACCTTCCCCGTGGGAAAGGTTTCCATTCCGACCCCGACCTATAATGAACATGCAGCAGCCTTTGTGGCGCAGGGGTGGGCCTTGTCTGACAGGGGCTATGACGCCCAGGTCGTGGTCAGTCCCAACAATCCGACCGGCAGGCTGTGGCAGGCCACTGACATCTCCGCCCGGTTTTCCATCATCGACGAAAGCTTTTGCGATGTGCTGCCGGACAGTTCCCTGATCGGTTTGGCCACCCGGCCCGGCACGGTGATCCTGAAAAGCTTTGGCAAGTTCTGGGGGTTGGCCGGAGTGCGGCTGGGGTTTGCCATCGGTGATGCGGCCATCATCGGCAAACTGACCGACAGTCTGGGGCCATGGCCGGTGTCTGGCCCGGCCTTGCAGATTGGCACGCGGGCCTTGGCCGATCACGATTGGGCCGCCGAAACGCGCGCCCGGCTGGCGACAGACACCGCCCGGCTTGACCGGCTGATGACCGGACGCGGGGCAGTTCTGGTGGGGGGCACGACCTTGTTCCGGACTTACGAGGTAGACAGCGCCGCAGACTGGCAAGACCGGCTGGCCCGCAAACACATCTGGTCGCGGATATTTCCCTATTCCGACAGCTGGCTGCGCCTTGGCCTGCCGCACCCGGACCGCTGGGATCAGCTGGAAAACGCATTGTGAGCCATGCCGCGCTGCTGGTGCTGGCGTTGCTGCTGGATGCGGCCTTGGGCGAACCCCGCTGGCTGTGGGACCGGCTGCCGCATCCGGCCATTCTGATGGGCCGGGCCGTCGGGTGGATTGATCGGCGATTCAACGCAGGCGATCACCGGCGACGCAAAGGTGTGCTGGCCCTTGGCGGGCTGGTTCTGGCTGCAGGCGCATCGGGTTGGGTCTTGCAATGGCTTCCCGGCCCCTTTGCCGACATCATCATCTGCGCGATACTGCTGGCGCAAAAATCACTGGCCCGGCACGTGCAGGCTGTGGGCGATGCGCTGCGCCTGTCTGTTGGCGATGGGCGCCGCTCTGTGGCGATGATCGTTGGGCGGGACACTGGCGCAATGGATGGCTCTGCCATTGCAAGGGCGGCGATTGAAAGTGCAGCCGAAAACCTGTCCGACGGGGTTACTGCCCCGGCATTCTGGTTCCTGATCGGCGGTCTGCCCGGCCTGTTGATCTATAAAATCAGCAATACTGCCGATAGCATGATCGGCCACCGCACCCCGCGCTATGAGCAATTCGGCTGGGCTGCTGCCCGGTTTGACGACCTGCTCAACCTGATCCCGGCCCGGCTGACCGCGCTGCTGATCTGGCTGACCACCCGCCCCGCCAATGTCTGGCCCGCGATCATCGCCGAAGCCCGGCGCCACCGCAGCCCCAACGCTGGCTGGCCCGAGGCGGCAATGGCCCGTGTGCTGAACGTCGCTCTGTCCGGCCCGCGCAGCTATGGCGGGCGGATGACGGATTTCCCTTATGTGCACCCCAGCGGCAAACGGGATATCGGTGCGGCTGAGATTGATGCAGCCATTTGCACACTTTGGCAAACGTGGGGGATCGGGCTGGCTATGGTCGCGGTCATTGTTTTGATCTGAAGGCTAAGACTGTCCGATTTCTTTGACCGGCGTATACCGGGCGCAAGTCCCGCAGAACGGTTGCACACGGCCTGCCACCTGTTAGGGTCGGTGCAACTTTTTGCTGAGGTGGTGATGCGTGTCGTTCCAACCCTTTTGGCGTTGTTGGTTGCCAACTCGTTGCAGGCTGAACCCTGCGGCGGTGATTTTAGCGTGTTTTTGAGCGGGCTAAGGGCCGAAGCAACCCAACGCGGCACCGATCCAGCACTGGCAAATCGGTTTTTTGGCAATATTCGCCAGGACCCCGCCGTAATCCGGGCCGACCGGGCGCAGGGCGTGTTTCAGCGCGATTTCATCGACTTTTCCCGCCGCCTGATCAATCAGGGCCGGATCGACACTGCGCGGGCCAATGCCGACAGGTATGACAGCACCTTTGATCGGATCGAGGTGCAATATGGCGTGCCGCGCGGCGTCTTGTTGGCGTTCTGGGCGTTCGAGACCGACTTTGGGCAAGTGCAGGGCGACTTCAACACCGCCAATGCACTGGTCACTCTGGCCCATGATTGCCGCCGCCCTGCCCTGTTCCGGCCGCAGATCTTTGCCGCCCTCCAGCTTTACGCCAATGGCGATTTTGACCCCGATCGCACGACTGGCGCCTGGGCGGGAGAGATCGGACAAGTGCAGATGCTGCCTGCGGATATCCTTGAAAACGGTGTGGATGGCGATGGTGACGGTCGTGTGACCCTGAAAACCTCGGCTGAGGATGCGCTGATGTCCGGCGGCAAGATGCTCGCCGCTCGCGGTTGGCGGGCGGGCGAGCCCTGGCTGCAGGAAATCGTGGTGCCCGAGGGGCTGGATTGGGCGCAGACCGGGCTGGACAAGACGCTGAGCACCGAAGCCTGGGCGCAAGCCGGGGTACAAGGGCGTGAGGCGACACTTTGGCCGGGATTGCAAGGGTCCGTCCTGCTGCCGATGGGTCGGCAAGGGCCCGCGTTTATGGCCTATCCCAATTTCAGGGTCTATTTCGAATGGAATCAATCTTTGGTCTATGTCACCACAGCCGCGTATTTCGGCACGCGGGTCATGGGCGCGTCGGTCTACAATGCCGGAGATCCCGACTCGGGTCTGTCCGGCGAGCAGATTCAGACGCTGCAACAGCGGCTGACGGCGATGGGCTATGATGTCGGCAACGCGGATGGGATTCTGGGGTCAAAGACCCGCGCCGCCGTGCAGGCCGAACAGGTCCGGTTGGGGCTGCCTGCGGATGCCTGGCCGACGCAGGCGTTATTGAACGGGCTCTGACGGCCCTCTTTACTTTTTCCTAACGAATGCCCATCATACTGGTCATGCGATACTTGCTTTCGGTTTTCTAACTTCCGAAAAAGGGCCCGGCGGAGTTCCTGCTCCGCCGGGTTTCTCTTTTTCAAGCCACTACTGGCCGGTCAAGAGACGGATGATAGCGATTGCCAATGTAGCCACGGCAACAATCACCATCCATTTGCGATATTTGCTCTCTGTCAGTTTCCTCACCTCCTTGCCCCGCTGGTTGGGGCTGGGACAAGGTATTGGGAAAATTGTCTAAAAATAGTTAACCGCGGGGCAAGGGTTTCCGGATCAATGTGCCGATGGCGCTGTGGGTCGGGATGGTGTCGTTGAACCCGAAGGACAGCGTTGGGTCCAGACGTCAGATCCAGGTCTGCCGCAACACGCCCAGCCAATTGTCTGAACATAGCTTGCGCATCAGCGCCTGGTCGTAGCCATGTGCGGTCAACGCAGCCTGAAACGCCGGCAGTCCGGTCACATCGGCCATCACCGAGGGCACGGTGGCCCCGTCGAAATCCGAGCCAAAGCCGACATGATCCTCGCCCAATTGGTCAATCAGATGGTCCAGATGCCGGATCATCGGTTCCCAGCCGACATTGGGTTGCTGGCGCCCATCCGCGCTTAGGAACACTGTGGCAAAGTTCAGGCCGACCATGCCCTTGCTGTCGCGGATGACGGCCAGCTGCCGGTTGGTCAGGTTCCGGCTGGACGGGGTCACGGCATGAGCATTGGAATGGGTGGCGACCAGCGGCTTGGTGCTGATCCCGGCCACATCATCGAAGCCCTTTTCATTCAGATGCGACAAATCAATCATGATGCCCAACTGATTGCATTCTTTGATGAGGGCCTTGCCCGCAGGGGTCAGCCCCGGCCCGGTATCGGGACTGCTGGGACATTGGAACGGCACGCCATGGCCGAACACGGTCGGGCGGCTCCAGACCGGGCCAAGGCTGCGCAGGCCCATGGCGTGGAATGCGTGCAGGGCGTCCAGATTGGGGTCAATGGGTTCCGCCCCCTCCATATGGATGATGCCAAAGATGATGCCTTGGGCCATGCAGGTTTCGATTTCGGCGACGGTGGTGCAGACTTTGAATTGGGTCGGGGCCAGCCGTTCCATCGCCAACAGGTGCCCGGCCTTGGCCAGTGCAATCGGCTGGGCGGTGCTGTGGTCGATCAGGTCGGGCAGGGGCAGGGAGTAGGGCGGGTTGTCAAACATCGCCTCGAAATCGGGCTGGTCGGGCAGGTGGGGGGATGGGATATAGATCGCAAAGAACCCACCCGCGAAGTGACCCTTTTGCATGCGGGGCAGGTCAAGATGGCCCTTGCCGTTGCCATGCAGCCAGATGTCGTTTCGGTTCTGCGGGTCATGCAGCAGCCGCAGCAGAAAGTCGTTATGGCCGTCGATCAGGGGGAGGGTCATGGGGAGGGGGTCCGGGGTTCGCGTGGGTTGCGCCCACCCTATGCGGCGAACGGGGCGATTGGTAGGGTGGGTGAAACCCACCAAGGAAGTGAGGAGTTAAATCTGGCTTTCGAGCAATTTTTATGGCGCTTGGTCGATTGGTGTTTGCGATCATAATAGCACTATAGGTGCGGATGTTTTGCAAAAGTTATTGCCGCACAAACTTCGTCGATGGCTCTGATTGCCCAGCATAGCCCTAATCCAGCTTCACCTTCTGGGGTCGGAATTCTCCCACTATAAATACCAACGAACTCTAACCTATTTTCACCCAAGGCAATATCATCACGACTCCAAAAGTCTGGATTATCGGGTTCTAGATTGGCATAAGGGTTACTCATGTCCCAGTTTCCAGTATAAGCCGCAAAAACCGGGGAGCCTGACATTCCATTTCTTGTCTGGCTATCAATAAAAAATGCAGGAATTGTAATGCCCCCCGTCATGCCTCCTTGCTCTGAAAGGATTCCTCCAAGCGTGACGGGGTAGTGCGGCTCAGATGCGATGTAACCAGATTTCCAGATGGGTAGACCAAAACCAACTGAGATATTGCTCGGAAACCCCAGCGCAAAGACAGGGCAGCCCGGCTTAACGGGTATTCTAACTGTCGAGATCTTATTGGCAAAATTATGCATGAAATCTGGCACAAAGTTTGGCTTTACTAAAGGTATCGCGACTAAGTCACATTGCCGCCCCAATATTGAATGTTCTAACCAGAGTGTCTGTTGTCTGTCTTCGGAAAATAACGCTACTTCAAAAGGATATATTGAAAAAGTCTTTTTCACATGTCTATCAATCCATTTGGAAAGCTTGCAAATGAGTTTGAGCGGCCTTCTATGATCCGGATTCAGAAAGGCCCCGCTGTAAGGATGAATACCTGTAACATTGTGCCAATTCGTGAGAAGGTAGCTATTCCCGTTGAACATATAAAAGAATGCGGTTCCACTTGAAATTAAGCCGTCGTCATCATGCATCAAAATCTGGAATGGACTTTGTGACCATCTTGACCGAACCCCATTTTCTGTCATCTTTTCACCCCCGCGCCAAAACCCCCACCGCCACGAACCACTTCATCCACCATAACCTGAACCTGTCCAAATCCAAAGCCTCATGCACCCCAATCACCTGCCCCCCCCCAACACCAGGGCAATCGCGTTTGGCCTAAGCGTTTGCTAACTGTCTGAGAAGGCTGAGAAGAAACGTATCGTTCCAACCGGCCCGCTTCAGTTTGATTGAGAGCGAGCCCTTTGATGTGTCCCTTCGCGCGAGATCGATGGCGCGG
>JANOMH010000107.1:0-4919 GCA_031420215.1 Rhodobacterales bacterium
GTAATTGCAGCCATGGGTTTCCTCGTATCCGCCAGCAATAAAATGGGCCGCATGAAAGCGCTTGCCGATCAACCGCCCCTGCATGTCCACCAGACAGGTCAGGACCGTGTCGACGGTGCCATTGGCAACCGCGGCTTTGAGTTGGTCAAAGGTCAGATTGGCGGGCATTTCGAGCTTCTTTCATTTAAGTTAAGGCACTTTGGCCCCGCATTTGTGCCGGTCACAGTGCCACATCGGCCTGTTGGGGGGAAGTGCCAGCTGGTGGTTGGTGGCGTTAACATATCGTTAATCAAGATGTTTCACTGATGGGACAAAGCAGCCGCCATGGAGTTTGGTATGCGGATCTGGATCAGTCTTGTCGTTTTGGTGGCTCTGGCCGCTTGCGCCCCGAAAGTCGAAGTTACCGCCATACCAAGTGACGTTGCCGAACCCGAGCGCATCTTTCTGACCACCATCCTCTCTGAAAATCTGCGTGACCCGGACAGCGCTCAGTTCAAAGGCTGGCAAGGGTTTGATCTGTCGAATGGCGACCGGATCGTCTGTGGCAAAATCAATGCAACCAATGGTTATGGTGGCTATATCGGTTTCACCGCGTTCTTTGTCCGGCTGACCGGGCAAGTGGTTCAGCGGATGTATATTGACGACGGATCGTCCAGCGCCGGCCCCGCTGCTATCGGCTGTTCGCGGGCGGCGCGCGGGACCATCGGAATATCAGCGGGTTAATGCGCAATCATCACATGCCGGACCGCAGTGTAATCCTCGAGCGCATACATCGACATATCCTTGCCATAGCCGGATTGTTTCAGCCCGCCATGCGGCATTTCATTGACCAGCATGAAATGCGTATTCACCCAGGTGCAGCCATATTGCAGGCGGCTCGCCACGTCCAACGCCCGGCCCACATCACGGGTCCAGACGCTGGATGCCAGCCCATATTGGCTGTCGTTCGCCCAGCCCACCGCCTGATCGACATCGTCAAAGCGGGTGATACTGACCACCGGGCCGAAAACCTCGCGCTGCACAATCTCGTCAGTTTGCAGGGCCCCGGCCACCACGGTGGGTTTGTAATAGAACCCCGGCCCGTCCAAAGTGCCGCCCCCCGCGGTGATTTCGATATGCTTCACCTCGGCGGCGCGTTGCACAAAACTGGCCACACGGTCCCTTTGGCGCAACGAAATCAGCGGTGGAATTTCATTTTTCTGATCATCGGGGTCAGCAAAGGTGATCGATGCGGCGACAGCGGACAAATCGGCCACCAGCCGTTCATAGATCTTGGGCCCCGCATAAATCCGACAAGCCGCCGTGCAATCCTGCCCGGCATTGTAAAAGCTGAACGCCCGCATCCCGTTCACCACGGCGTCCAGATCAGCGTCGTCGAACACAAGGACCGGGGCCTTGCCGCCCAGCTCCAGATGGGTGCGCTTCACGGTTTTAGAAGCCGCTTGCAGCACCTTCTTGCCAGTCGAAATATCGCCGGTGATCGACACCATATCGACACCGGGATGATTGATCAGCGCATTACCGACCGACCCGCCCTGCCCGACGATAATATTGACCACGCCTACGGGTAAGATATCGGCGAAAATCCGGGCCATTTTCAACGCGGTCAGCGGGGTCTGTTCAGAGGGCTTCAGCACCATCGTATTGCCCCCCGCCAGCGCCGGGGCAAGTTTCCAGGCCATCATCATCAGCGGATAATTCCATGGCGCGATGGATGCGACGACCCCAATCGCATCGCGCCGGATCATCGACGTGTGCCCGGCCAGATATTCCCCTGCCAAAGCGCCATGCATGTTGCGCACAGCCCCGGCGAAATAGCGGTAACAGTCCGCAATCGCAGGAATTTCGTCGTTGCGGGCGGCGTTGATCGGCTTGCCGCAATTCAGCGCTTCAAGCCGGGCGAATTCATCGCCTTCGGCCTCGATCCGTTCGGCGATTTTCAGCAACAGGTTGGACCGGTGCGCAGGTGTGGTGCGCGACCAAGCCGGAAACGCGGCGCGGGCAGCGGCGACTGCACGGTCAATCTGGGCAATGTTCGCCTCGGGCATCATCAGGATCGTCTGGCCGGTGCGCGGGTTAAGAATGTTTTCCTCGGCCTCGGTTCCCGTTTCGAAGGCACCGCCGATCAGCATTTTAGTATCCATCAGATTCTCCCTTATTTCCCACTTCCGGCCACCGTATCGGTGCCACGGGTCAGGTAATACGCCCCCAGAATGGGCAGAAACGTGACGATGACCACGACCATCGCCACCACATTGGTCACCGGCCTTTCGCGGGGCCGGATCAGTTCCTCCAGCATCCAGATCGGCAATGTCGCCTGCTGGCCTGCGGTGAAAGTGGTCACGATCACCTCGTCAAAGCTAAGCGCAAAAGCCAGCATCCCGCCCGCCAGCAAAGCCGTGGCGATATTGGGCAGGATGACATGGCGGAAAGTTTGGAATGCATTGGCACCCAGGTCCATCGATGCCTCAACCATTGACCCCGACGTGCGCCGGAACCGGGCGACGGCGTTGTTGTAGACCACGACAATGCAGAACGTCGCATGGCCCAGAACAATGGTCCAGAAACTGAACGGGATGTCGGCCAGGCTGAACGCCGACCGCAGCGCGATGCCGGTAATGATCCCGGGCAAGGCGATGGGCAGAATGACCAGCAGGGTAATCGTCTCGCGCCCGAAAAACCGGGTCCGGGATACGGCGGCGGCGCATAAAGTGCCCAAAATCATGGCGATAATTGTCGATACCGAGGCCACCCGCACTGACAGCGAGAGTGCCTCCCAGATATCTGGCCGGTCCCAGGCCGCCCCAAACCATTTCAGCGTCAGCCCCGGCGGCGGCCATTGGAACGATTTTTCCTCGGTGGTAAAGGCATAGACAAAGATCAGCAGGATCGGGATATGCAGAAACAACAGCCCCGCCCCGGCAGCCAGTTTCAGCCCGAAAGGTGCGGTATCAGAGCGCATCAAACGCCCCCATCCGCTTGGCCACGGCCAGATAGATGATCATGATCAGCACCGGCACCACGGCAAAGGCTGCAGCCAGCGGGATGTTCCCGGCCGTGCCCTGAAACGACGACACGGCCTGACCGATGAAAAACGACGAATCCCCGATGATGCCCGGAATGATGTAATCGCCCATGGTCAGCGAGAACGTAAAGATCGACCCGGCGATGACCCCCGGCAGGGCCAGCGGCAACAGCACATGGCGAAAGGTTTGTCCGGGCGTGGCCCCCAGATCACCGGATGCTTCGACCATCGAAGGGGCGACCCGTTCAAGCGACGCCTGAATCGGCAGGATCATGAAGGGCAGCCAGACATAGACGAACACGACGAATGTGCCAAAAGCACTGACTGACAGGGAATTACCGCCGATGACCGGGATGGCCAGAAAGCCCTCCAGAACCCAGGTCAGATGCAGCGCCTCAAAGGCCCAGGAAATGATCCCTTCTTTGGCAAGGATCAGCTTCCAGCTATAGACCTTGACCAGATAGGACGACCACAGGGGCAGCATGACCCCCAGATAGAACACCGCCTTCCAGCGACCACGCGCATAGCGGGCGGCAAAATAGGCAATGGGAAAGGCGACAATCGCACTGGCCACGGTGACCAGCGCCGCCATCACCAGCGTGCGCAGAATGATGTCATAATTGCTGGGTCGCAGCAATTCCGCATAGGTTTTCAAGGTGAACTCGCGGTTGATCATACCGCTGAATTCGTCGACGGAAAAAAACGATTGCGCCAGAAGGGCGAACAGCGAGCCAAGGTAGATGATCCCCAGCCAGAGCACCGGCGGGATCACCAGCAACAGCAAAAGCAGGCGCGGCTGTCGCCAGAGCCGGTCAGACAGCCGCCCGGTCCAGCCCGGTACCGCGGTGTCGGTCATGGCTGCTCCATCAGATGCAGGGCGGCAGGATCCCAGAACAACCCCACTTGTGTGCCAAGGCCCGGCAGGTTTTGCCCGCCACTGACCAGAACAGCGATCTGGCCCATGTCGCTCGCGTCGACATAGCCGCGCTCATCCGGGCGGGGCCGATGCCCGGTCTCGACCGTGACCCGGCTGCCTGACCCCAGATAGCGAATGCCCGTCACCAGGCCGGTCACCCGCCCCTCGGCCAGGGGCACAAAGCGCAGCGCCTCTGGGCGCAGGCTGGCCCAACGGTTGGGGCCGCCAAAGACCTGGGTCAGGTCGGGCCGCAAGACATTTGAGGAGCCGACGAAATCCGCGACGAAACTGGTGGCGGGGTGATCATAGACTTCGGACGGGGTGGACACTTGCACGATGCGGCCCCGGTTGAACACCGCCACCCGGTCGGCCATCGACAGCGCCTCGCCCTGATCATGGGTCACAAACACAAAGGTGATGCCCAGATGGCGCTGCAGGGTCTTGAGTTCCTCTTGCATCGCCTCGCGCAGTTTCAGGTCAAGTGCGCCCAAGGGTTCGTCCAGCAGCAAAACGCGGGGTTTATTGACCAGCGCACGGGCCAAAGCCACCCGCTGCCGTTGTCCGCCTGACAGTTCTGACGGCTTGCGTTGGCCGTAGCCGGGCAAGGCCACCATTTCGAGGGCAGCTTCGGCGGCGCGGTGTCGTTCGGTTTTGCCCTGCCCGGCGATCATCAGGCCGTAAGCGACATTGTCGAGGACATTCAGATGCGGAAACAGCGCGTAGTCCTGAAACACCGTGTTCACCGCACGCCGATAGGGCGGCAGGGCAGTGACGGATTGGCCAAACAGCCGAATCTTCCCGGCGGTGGGCTGCTCGAACCCGGCGATCAGGCGCAGGCAGGTGGTTTTGCCAGACCCGGACGGGCCAAGCATCGCAAAGAACTCGCCCTCGGCAATGTCCAGATCAACGCCGTCCACCGCGCGGACCGCACCGAAATGCCGGGTGACACCGGTGAATTGAACGGCGGGATTCATGGGT
>JANOMH010000108.1:0-6559 GCA_031420215.1 Rhodobacterales bacterium
CCCAGGATGCGGGCGATTGCTGACAGTGTTGGGGCTATCCTCTTGGTAGATATGGCACATATCGCCGGGCTGGTGGCGGCGGGGCTGTATCCATCCCCCTTCCCCCATGCCCATGTCGCCACCACGACCACGCATAAAACCCTGCGCGGGCCGCGCGGCGGGATGATCCTGACCAATGACGAAGCCATTGCAAAGAAAGTGAATTCCGCGATTTTTCCGGGCATTCAGGGCGGCCCGCTGATGCATGTCATCGCCGCCAAAGCCGTCGCCTTTGGCGAGGCATTGCGCCCCGAGTTCAAGACCTATCAGGCCCAGGTGATCAAGAACGCACAGGCTTTGGCCGATGAGTTGATGACGGGCGGTCTTGATATCGTCACCGGCGGCACAGACAGCCACCTGACGCTGGTCGATCTGCGGCCCAAGGGGGTCAAGGGCAATGCCACTGAAAAGGCCCTCGGTCGCGCCCAAATTACCTGCAATAAGAATGGCATACCGTTTGATCCCGAAAAGCCGACCATCACCAGCGGCGTCCGTTTGGGCACACCTGCTGGCACTACCCGCGGATTTACCGAAGTCGAGTTTCGCCAGATTGGTCGTTGGATCGTGCAGGTCGTTGACGGGCTGGCGGCACATGGCGAGGATGGCAATGCGGCGGTCGAAGCCGAGGTCCGGGCCGGGGTTGAAGCGATGTGCGAACGGTTCCCGATCTATCCGGGGATGTAGGCCGGGGATGTAGGAAGGGCAATCTGCCCATCGCCGCGCCAAAAGGATGGGCAGATTGCCTATCCTACACGATACCGCGCCAAACCAGATAGGCGACCACAAGGCCGCCGATCAGCAGCAGATTGAACGCCAGCATCCCGGCGATGTTCAATATCCGGCCCTTGATCCGATCCTTGGGGTCGATCCCGCGCAGATAGGTGGCCACAGCATCATGTGCCTTTTGCGCCCGGTCCGCACTGATCATCCGCGCCAGTTTCGGGTTCTGCACCAACATGTTAGCTTGAACAAGAAACGCCGCCTCGGCCCGGATTTTGCGCGGTAACAGCCGCCCGGCCCGTTTTATTTGCTGGTCCAGAGTCGCGCCCTTGATCCGCAGCTGGGTTTCCAGCAAGGTCCGGATATCCTGAATCTGTGGCTCTAGGGCTTGGGGTGTCATGGGAACGGGATGCCATGGATAGGGTTTATGCTCAATGGGGGCTGGTGTTGAGGCATAGTCAAGGCGTAGAATTAGCGCCATGTTGAACACGCTTGTCCATGAAGGCCCGGATGGCCCCGCTAACCTGTTGATAGCGCACGGACTTTTTGGATCTGCCCGCAATTGGGGAGTGGTGGCAAAACGCCTGTCACAAGGCCGTCGGGTAATGGCTGTGGATATGCGCAATCATGGTGCAAGCGATTGGAATCCCTCGCAAACTTATCCGGATATGGCTGCGGATTTGGCTGAGGTGATTGATGGGCGGTGGGATATTCTGGGCCATTCGATGGGTGGCAAGGCCGCGATGGTATTGGCCCTGACCCATCCGGAAAAGGTCCGCAAGCTGGTTGTGGCGGATATTGCGCCGGTGGCGTATCGTCATTCTCAGCTGGACAAGATTGCGGCGATGCGCCGGGTTGATCTGGCCCATGTTAATAGCCGCGCAGAGGCTGCCGGGATGATGGGCCTTGACGACCCGGCATTGGCGGCATTTTTCTTGCAAAGTCTTGATATGGCGGAAAAAAAGTGGCGGCTTAATCTGGACGCTCTGGCCGCCAATATGCCCGCTATCATGGGCTTTCCTGCACTGTCGGGGGTGTTTGAAGGTCCGGCCCTGTTCCTGACCGGGGCGCGGTCGGACTACGTTCTGCCCGAGCACCGCGACCGGATCAGGGCCTTTTTCCCCCACGCCCGCTTTGCCAAAATCCCCGATTCTGGCCACTGGCTCCACGCCGAAAAGCCGCGTGAATTTGTGGCGGCGGTCGAGGTGTTTCTAGATCAGGGTTGATGTCACGATACTGGCCCAGATCAACAGCGTTGTGGCAGCCAGAAAGGCATGCGGCAGGTAGGTCATGATACGCTCCATCATTGCGGTGATGCCTGTGTAACGCGCCAGAGTAACAGTTCCGTTGCCGATCATCCGAAGTGAGCCGCCGCTGGTTTGCCGCAGACCCTCGACCCGCCCCTTCGGCACTTGCAGCACCACAGCACTGCCACCTTGCCTTCCCCGCAAAAACCGGGCCTTGTGCCGCAAAACCAGCCCCGAAAGGCCGCCATGCAAAACCCTGTCCCGTTCTTTACGCATTCGTTGACTGCCCTCGCCGCAATCCTGACCAAGGCTGAAGCTTTTGCCGACGCCAAGAAACTCAAGCCCGAAGTGATCCCCAACCTGCGGCTGATCGCGGACATGCTGCCCTTGTGGCGACAGATCACCATCGCTTGCGATCATGCCAAAGGGGCCTGCGCGCGACTGGCCGGGGTCGAAAACCCCAGCTTTGCGGATACCGAAACCACCCTGGCCGAGTTGCAGGCGCGGGTCGCCAAAACGCTGGCCTTTATCGCCACTGTCCCCGCCGAGGCATTCGCCAATGCTGATGGACTGACCATCTCTGTCAAAGCCGGCCCGCGCGAACTGACCTTTCCGGCCCCGCAATATTACTTTGGCTTTGCGTTGCCGAATTTCTATTTCCACATGTCCACCGCCTATAACATCCTGCGCTCGAACGGAGTCGAAATTGGCAAGGGCGACTTTTTAGGCGGCTGAACGATGTCCACGGCGCTGCTGATCATTGACATGCAGATGGAAATGACCTTTCGCACCCAGTCCGGGCGCGAAAGGGCGAACCCGGACGCTGAAGCGCATGTCGCAGCACTGCTGGCGCTGTTTCGGCGACAAAATCGGCCGGTGATCCATGTCCACCACGATGAACCCGGCACGCCCGTCACCCTGACCGCGCCGGGTGGGGCTGTGATGCCCTGTGCGGCGCCGTTTCCCGGCGAGACTGTGCTGACCAAAAGCGGCTCATCCGCCTTTCACGGCACAGGGCTGGACAATCACCTCAGGGGACAGGGGATCACCCATCTGGTCATCACCGGGGCGGTCGCGGCCTTTTGCGTCACCTCGACCACGCGGGCCGCCTCTGACCTTGGCTACAAGGTGTTTCTGCCGCATGACGCGCTGATCGGCTTTGACATTCCCCGCGCCGACGGCAGCCGGATTTCGGCGGCCACTGTGCTGGACGTGACTTTGACCCTGCTCGGATCGGACTTTGCCCAGGTCCTGCCCACATCCGCCGTTGCTGCCTCACTCCGATAGGCTGGCCCTCACCCGCCTTGTTTCACAGGATCACAGCCATGCATTCCCCCGTCCCCGCCCTGACCCGCAGCCTGCTCGCCCTGTCCAATGTGCTGACCAAGGCCGAGGAACATTGCGCGGCGCACAAGATCGATCCCGCCGTCCTGCTGACCGACCGGCTGTTCCCCGACATGCTGCCCTTTACCCGGCAAGTGCAACTGACCTGCGATTTCTGTGCCCGGTCAGTGGCACGGCTCTCAGGGGCCGATGTGCCCAGCTTTCCAGACGTGGAAACCACATTCGCCGAGTTGCAAACCCGGATCGCAACGGCCAAAACCTATGTTGAAAGCTTCACCCCCGCTGGTTTCGACAGCGCCGAAACCCG
This sequence comes from Rhodobacterales bacterium, assembly GCA_031420215.1. GTDB lineage: Bacteria > Pseudomonadota > Alphaproteobacteria > Rhodobacterales > Rhodobacteraceae > JANOMH01. The sequence continues at coordinate 3,658 of JANOMH010000108.1, forward strand.
CGAGATCACCATTCCGATGCGCGGGGTTGAGATGAAAATGTCCGGGGTCGATTACTACACCCTCTATAGCCTGCCTCAGGTCTATTTCCATGCGACAACGGCCTATGCCATCCTGCGCCACAATGGAGTCGTGATCGGCAAACGGGATTATATGGGGGGGTGAGGGTGGCATTCAGCCGGTTCGGTCAACCCCGCCGGACCTGTCACGCAACGCTATGCTTCAAGATCAGTTATCAATGTGGTTTGGGGGTCAGACAGTGATTGCTTTGCGCACAGAGCTGTGGCTAGCCTGCATATCCCGACTGAGGGCAGCGCCTGGCCGCCAGATGGGCGCAGCAATGCTGGTTCTGCAGAACTTTATGGTGCCGCCACACCCGTAGAACTTCTAGGCGCTGAAGTTGCAAAAGCGCCCGCCCCCCCCTTAATCCCACCAAGGCCCGTGCTGCCCCTTGGACCCGTCATCCACCCGTTCAAACCCGTGCTGCCCAAAGAAATCCCTTTGCGCCTGGGTCAGGTCGGTGGTGCCCCGGCCCTGTCCCATGCTGTCGATCCACGCCAAACCGGCGGACATGACCGGGACGGGGTGACCCGCTGAAATTGCGGTGCCAACAACCCGGCGCAGGGCGGGCAGGCTGGTATGCAGCAGGGCGGCAAAGGCGGGGGCAAAGATCAGTTGGTTTTCCGGCAGGGTGCTGCGGAAGGCGGTGGCGATGTCATCCAGCAGGGCGGAGCGGATAATGCATCCCGCACGCCAGACCTCGGCAATCTGGGCCATATCCAGCGCCCAGTCATAGGTTTGCGACGCCTCAGCCAACAGCCGGAAACCCTGGGCGTAACCAATGATCCGGGTCGCCAGCAGCGCCTGTTCCAGGTCGGCGTTGGACAGTTCCACCGGGCCGCGGGTCAGCCCGAGGATGGTTTGCCCGGCCTTGCGCGTGGCCCGTTCGGCGGACCATGCCCGTGCGCCGACGGCGGCCTCGATAGTGCTGGCGGATTGGCCCAGCGTCAGCGCCTCGATCACAGTCCAGCGGCCGGTGCCTTTTTGCCCGGCGGAATCGACGATGATGTCGACGGCGGGAAGGCCGGATTTGCGGTCGGTGGCCACCAGAATGGCCCCGGTGATTTCGATCAGGTAGCTTTGCAGCGGACCAGCGTTCCAGCCGGTAAACGTGGCCCCCATGGCGGCGGGGGTTTGGCCCATGCCATAGCGCATCAGCCCGTAAACCTCGGCAATCATTTGCATATCGGCATATTCGATGCCGTTATGCACTGTCTTGACGAAATGCCCGGCCCCATCCGGCCCCAGATGGGCGGCGCAGGGCTGGCCTTTGAATTTGGCGGCGATGGCCTCTAGCACCGGCCTGATCCCCTCATAGGCCGAAGGGGTGCCACCGGCCATGATCGCCGGGCCGTTGCGCGCCCCTTCCTCGCCGCCGGACACGCCCATGCCGATAAAGGTCAGGCCGGTGGATTCCAGCGCGGCGGTGCGGCGACGAGTGTCGTGAAACATCGCGTTGCCTGCGTCGATGATCGCGTCGCCGGGGGCCAGATGCGGGGCCAGGGCGGCAATCGCCTCGTCCACCGCATCCCCCGCCTGCACCATCAGGATGATTGCACGCGGGCGGGGCATGCTTGCAGCCATGGCCGCCAGATCGGTGTGCCCGGTCAGTTTGGCGGCCAGGGGGCCAGCTTCGGTGCTAAACGCCGGGGTCTTGTCCGGGGACCGGTTGGCCACATGCAGCGCAAAGCCATGGTCAAGTATGTTCAGCGCAAGGGCCGAGCCCATGGTGCCGAGGCCATAAAGGCCGAGAGTTGCGAGGGGCATGGATGCGGTCCTTTTGAAGTATACGACTGTGTGCCGCAGCCTAAAGCGGTGGATGGCCGATACAAGACCGGATTGCAGGCTGCGGCGGGATTTCAGCCCGGATAGCGCGGCTGGCCGTAAAGCGCGACCCAGTCTGCATAGGGGCCGATCCCAAAGCCGGGGTCGGCCGGGGCAAGCAGCGGGCAGATCTTTGGCGCGTTCCGGCCCGAGGATATCGCGGTAAAACCTGACGGATGTCGGCAGGTGGCTGGCTGGCAGGTGGGTCGCATCGATGCCGATGAGGGGGAGCATGTTGTTGTCCTGCAAGGTTGGGCAAAGACCGTCCAAGCTCAAGTGGGGTAGAGGTCAAGAGATGACGTGGTGTTTTGTGATTGGCCTGCGTGGATTCGTTGAATCTTTGCCTTGACTCTGTTAGGGATGGACAAAAGCAAGAAAAAGAGCCGCCAAGCAGGTAACGCCATGACCGCATCCGCCATTCCCGCCGCCAAGGCGCGGGCCGCTCCGTTTACTGCGCCAGTGCACCGGCAACTGGCGGCCTTGTGCTATCGCAAGGGTGTGGCCGGGCGGGAGGTGTTGTTGGTCACTTCCTCGACGGGTCGCTGGATATTGCCCAAGGGCTGGCCCATTTCGGGCTTGCGTCCCGGCCAGGCCGCGTTGGTTGAAGCCTGGGAAGAGGCCGGGGTTCACAAAGGCACGGTCGCCCGCAAGCCGCTGGGTGCATTCATGGGGTCAAAGTTTTCAGAGTCGGGCGATGAAGAGCCCTGTCTGACCGAAGTCTATGCGGTCAAGGTGGCGAAGACCCTGGACGTCTATCCCGAGGTGAACCAGCGCGACCGGGTCTGGGTATCGCCCGATGTGGCGGCCGACATGGTGCTGGAGGATGGTCTGCGGGCGATCCTGGCGGGGTTTTGAGGGGCGGGTATTCCGCCTGACCTGACCCCGCTTTGCCCGCCTCAGGGATCAATGTCGAAATGCATCACATCCTCGCGCTGCCCGAGTTTGGTATACAGCGCCACGGCGGGGTCATCGCCGTGATCGGCCTGTACATAAATCATCCAGGCCTGCCGGTCCCGCGCG
>JANOMH010000109.1:0-1638 GCA_031420215.1 Rhodobacterales bacterium
AGCAGACCGTGCGCCGACCGTCGCGGTCGAGCTGGCGGGTGGTGGAGAAGTGGCCGCCAAGGCCTTGTCCGCACATGGAATTATGGCAGGCGGTGGGAACTTCTATGCGGTCCGGCCATTGGCAGCGCTGGGGATCGACACTGAAAAGGGCGTCTTGCGGATGAGTTTTGTCCATTACACGACGCCCGCCGAAGTGACCCAGCTGATTGGGGCGTTGGACCGGGTTTTGTGACCGACCTACGCCCGATTCTCCTGTGGTTTCGCCGCGATTTGCGGCTGTCCGACCATGCCGCATTGGCTGCGGCCAGTGCCTCGGGCCGTCCGGTGATCCCGGCTTTCATTTGTGATGAGGTGGTCAGCGCCTTGGGTGCCGCACCCAAATTTCGGATGGGGCGCGGTGTCGATCAGTTTGCCGCGGTTTTGCCAGCCTTTGGCAGCCGCCTGACCCTGCGCCGTGGCCCGGCGTTGGACGTGTTGCGCCAGTTGGTGGCTGAAACCGGGGCCGGGGCGGTCTGGTGGCAGCGGCTGTATGATCCGGCGGCGAAGGCGCGGGATACGGCGGTAAAGGCCGGGTTAAAAGCTGCCGGGATCGACGCACGCAGTTTTGCCGGACATGTGCTGTTTGAACCCTGGGAGGTGCAGACCGGGCAGGGCGGGTTTTACAAAGTGTTCACGCCATTCTGGAACGCGGTCCGGGGGCGGGATTTGCCAGGGCTCCTGCCCGCACCAGCCCGGTTGCGCGCGCCGGAGGTCTGGCCTGAGGCAGATGACATGGCCAACTGGGATATGGGTGCCGCGCTGCGCCGGGGTGCTGCAGTTCTGGCCCCGCATATGGTGGTGGGTGAAGCGGCGGCGCGGGATCGGCTGGAGCGGTTCATAGAAGGGCGGGTGGCCGACTACCGCACCGCCCGCGATCTACCGGGGGTTGATGGAACCTCGGGCCTGTCGGAAAACCTGACCTATGGCGAGATCAGCCCGCTGGCCTGTTGGTATGCCGGGGTCAGGGCGATGGAAATGGGCAAGCCGGGTGCTGAAACGTTTCTCAAAGAGCTGGTCTGGCGCGATTTTGCCACCCATCTGGTGCATCATACACCGCAGATTCTGGACCGTAACTGGAAGCCGGATTGGGATGTTTTTGCGTGGAACACCAATGCCCTGTCACCCGAAGTTAAAGCGTGGCAACACGGCCGCACCGGCGTGCCGTTCGTGGATGCGGCAATGCGGCAGATGTATGTGACCGGGGTGATGCATAACCGGGGGCGGATGATTGTGGCGTCGTATCTGACCAAGCATCTGATGACCCATTGGAAGATCGGACTGGACTGGTTCGCCGACTGCCTGATCGACTGGGACCCGGCCAGCAATGCGATGGGCTGGCAATGGGCCGCCGGGTCCGGCCCGGATGCGGCCCCCTATTTTCGGGTATTCAACCCGGTTACCCAATTGGAAAAGTTTGATCCCAAGGGGACATATGCCAAAACATGGATCGCCGAGGGTCAACGCACCCCACCTGCGACGGCTTTGGCCTATTTCAACGCGATTCCAAAAAGCTGGCGGATGTCCGTGGGCGATGCATATCCCGCGCCGATTGTCGGCATGGCCGAAGGGCGGCAAAGGGCGCTGAACGCCTATGCCGCC
>JANOMH010000110.1:0-5640 GCA_031420215.1 Rhodobacterales bacterium
CGGCGGGTTCGGCCACAGTGTCGATCATCAGATCGCCATCGCCGAAAAACTCTGCCTGCAGTTCAGAGGCGATATATTCGACTGAATAGCCCATTCATTCCCCGCTTTCAGCGGATCACTTACCCCTGAACCGCCGCGATCTCTACCCCTTGCGCGGCCAGTGCGGCCCAGATTGCGGCGTCACGGCCATAAACATCGCGGCGAAACTGCATTCCGCCGGTGGCCGTGGTGAATGCGGTGCGATAGTCCAAGTGCACCGGCACCGGCACGTCAAGATCAAGCCGGCTTTCTGCCCCGGTGTTCAGAAGCGACGCGAACAACCCCTGCGGGTCGTCAGTCTGTCGGGCGAGGAGGGCATAGGCGAAATCGCGCGGGTCATTCAGCCGGATGCAGCCGTGGCTGAAGGCCCGGACTTCGCGCGAGAACAGGTCGCGCGACGGGGTGTCATGCAGATAGATGTTATGGGTGTTGGGGAACATGAATTTCACCACACCCAAAGCATTGCCCGCCCCCGGTACCTGCCGCATCGCATAGGGAAAATTCGAAGCAGTATAGGCGGCAAAGTTCACATTGGCCCGGTTCACCACCCGGCCTGCGGAATCGATCAATTGCAAATGCCCGGCCGCCCCCGGATTGCGTTGCATCGACGGCAGGTATTCCCGCGTGGTGATGGACCGGGGGACCGACCAGCTGGGGTTGATCACCATGAATTCCATGACATCGGAAAACTCGGGGCTTTGGCGATCGCTGGCAATGGCCCCGACCACGGACCGGGTCTGAAGCGTCACCCGGTCACCATCGACGATCTTGGCGGTAAAATCGGCAAGGTTCACCCAGACATGGCGCTCGCCCAAGGGCATATTGATCCAGCGCTCGCGCTCCATCGCGACGATGACGGATTCCAGACGGCGGCTGACCGGCACGTTGATTTCATCCAGTGTGCCCTGACCGACCACACCGTCAACAGCCAGGCCATGGTCGGCCTGAAGTTTCTCGATTGCCGCTGTGATGCTGTTGTCATAGCTGCGGGTCACGGACCGCTCCAGATAGCCCATGGCAATCAAGCGGTTACGCAGGGCGATCACATGATCACCTTCGGCGCCGGGTTCCAATGGGCCACCCGAAACCTCGGGGCCCCAGCCGCCAGCCGCAATCAATGCTTCAAGTTGCAATTTTTCGCGCATCAGGCGGACATATTCAGGCGCTGTGGGCGGCAAGGACCGCAGGAAGGTCGCAGGGGCCGAAACCGCAAAGCGTTGCAGGGTCTGCAAGCGGTCACGCAATGGAACTTCGCGGAAATTCAGCGCAATCACGTCGCCGGGGGTCAGAATACCGGTCTGCACATCACCGGCATATTGCAGGAACAGCCGCGACAGTTCTACTTCCATCCGGCCCTGATCGGCGGGAGAGCGGGCAGCGCGCAGCTGGGCGATGATCGTGTCAGTGTCATAGCGGGCCGTTGGCAGGCCATGGGCAGCGGCAGTGCTGAGCGCACCCAAAAGGGCATTGCGGCGCAATTGCACGTCAGGGCTGTCGCCGGTCCAGATGCCATCAAAGTCGCGGGCGCGGTAAAAGGCAGCCAGATCATCGTCCAGCGCGGCGGATTCAGCGACGGATTGGCGGAATGCAGTGACCTGCGCGGCGGCGGATTGCACAAATCCTAAAAATGTCAGCAAAAAAATCAGGCCGGCACGGACAATCAACGGTTTCACAGGACGACCCCCAAGGGCAAAGACAAAGGTTTTCAGGATTAGTTGGTGTGATTGCTGCCTAGTCTATTCACAAATCCGTGGAGGAACCATGCTGATGCGCAGTGTTGCAACAGGGCCGGTGCAAACGCGCCACAGGTCAGGAGGTTCCGGTAAACTGCGCAGATTCCCGCCGATTTCCGCTTTGTTCATCCGGATGGACTAAATCCATGCTTGGTCGCAGAATCGACTTGTGTCATACAGAGGGTGCATCTGGGAATGAGAATGCAAAATGTTCGTGAAAACACGGACTTCAACGATGGCGACGGGACAGGCGCTTAACAGATGACAGAACACTCAACGGGAATTTCTCGGCGCGGATTGCTGCGCGCTTTTGCCGCCACGGCGGTTATCGCAGCCCCCACATTCTCCAAAGCAGCAGGATTGTTACGCGGCGCAGGCGATGTGCGGCGTATCACCATGTATTCGGGGCGCACCGGTGAACGGCTGGACACGATTTACTGGATCGAAGGCGAATATCTGGGCGAGGTGATGACCGAAATCACCGGCTTCATGCGCGATTGGCGCAATGGTGAGACGATGACCATCGACACCCGGACAGTCGATATCATGGCCGCCTCGCATAACCTGCTGGAAGTCAACGAACCCTACATGTTGCTGTCGGGATATCGGTCACCACAGACCAACGCGATGCTGCGCAGCAATTCGTCCGGCGTGGCCCGCAATTCGTTGCACATGCGCGGCCAAGCCGCCGATCTGCGATTGGAAAGCCGGAGTGTCGGCCAGATGGCCCGTGCGGCTGAGGCATGCTCTGCGGGTGGCGTGGGTCGCTATCCTGGGTCAAATTTTGTGCATATGGATTGCGGATCAGTGCGGCATTGGGGCGGCTAAGCCCCTGCCCTTGCTGACTAATTCCAATAGCGCGCCCTCACTCCCGAAAGGGCATGAACTGTAGTCCTGCGTGGGCCAAACTGCAAAGGTCAAATGGGCCCTATGCCCCATCCATCTTGCGCAGGCGCTTGAACAGCGATGACGTATCCCAACGGCCACCGCCCATGTTTTGCACATCTTTATAGAACTGGTCGACCAGCGCCGTGACCGGCAGGCTCGCGCCCAGATCATTGGCGGCGGCAAGGCAGATCCCAAGGTCCTTGCGCATCCAATCCACGGCAAATCCATGGCTGAATTGATCGTCGAGCATCGTCTGGTGCCGGTTGACCATCTGCCAGCTGCCTGCCGCCCCCTGACTGATCACTTCGACCACGGCCCGCCCGTCCAGCCCGGCTTTTTGCGCAAAATGCAGCGCTTCGGACAGGCCCTGCACCAGCCCGGCAATGGCAATCTGATTGGCCATTTTGGCCAGTTGCCCAGCACCTGAGGGCCCCAAAAGCCGGCAAATCCTCGCATAGGCGGCAATCACGGGTTCCGCCAAAGCGTAAACCTCTGCCTGCCCGCCGCACATCACCGACAGCTTGCCATTTTCCGCCCCCGCCTGCCCGCCCGAGACCGGGGCATCGATAAACCCGACGCCCCGCCCCATGGCGATGGCGCCAAGCTCGCGGGTGACGCTGGCGCTGACCGTGGTGTGGTCAATGAAAATCGCACCGCTGGTCATCCCGGCAAAGGCTCCGGTATCCCCCAGACACACCGCGCGCAGGTCATTGTCGTTGCCGACACAGGCCAGAACGAAGTCGGCCCCTTTTGCCGCAAGCGCCGGGGTCTCTGCCCTTGCCCCTCCATGGGTTGTAACCCAGGCATCGGCCTTGGCGGCAGTCCGGTTATAGACCGTCACCTCATGCCCGGCCTTGACCAGGTGCCCCGCCATCGGGAACCCCATGACCCCCAGACCCAGAAATGCGAGTTTTGCCATTGGCATGCCCCCTCGTGCTTTGTGCGTAGATCGGATAGCGATACCTAACCGTCACAGGTGACACGTCAACCGCAATCCCCCCGAGGCATACATGGCCCTAGTCTTTCGTTGGTTGCTGCGCGCCGTGCTTGCGCTGGTCGGGCTGGTGGTTTTGGCGATTGGGCTGGCTTACTATTTTGCCTCCCGCTCCCTGCCTGACTACGACGGCACTTGGGAAGTGGCCGGGATCAGCGCCCCGGTCGAGATTGTGCGCGACACCGCTGATGTGCCACATATCTTTGGTGCCACCGATCAGGATGTATTTTTCGCCCTTGGCTATGCCCATGCGCAGGACCGGCTGTGGCAGATGATCATGCTGCGCCGGACTGCACAGGGCCGGTTGTCGGAATTGTTCGGCGCGCGCACCTTTCAGATTGACAGCCTGCTGCGCCGGTTTGACCTGTATGATCTGGCGGTCAAATCGGTGGATGCGCAAGACGCCGAAACCAAACTTGCGCTTGAGGCCTATAGCGCCGGGGTCAATGCCTGGCTGACCCGGGTGAACACCGACGCCTTGGGCCGGGGTGCGCCCGAGATGTGGTTGTTCAATCAATCCATTGCACCTTGGCAGCCCGCCGATTCCATCGCGATCATCAAACTGATGGCGCTGCAGCTATCCTCGCATCTGCAAAACGAAGTGCTGCGCGCCCGTGTGGCTCTGATGCTGCCCGAGGACCGCTTGCGCGATATCCTGCCCGATGACCCGACATCCGGTCTGGCCGCCCTGCCCGAATATGCCGCACTTGTGCCCGGTGTGGTGCAGTTTGCCCAAAACACTACCCCGCCGCTGGACCGGCTGTCGCCCGTGAACCCGCCCGATCTGGCCGGGGCGTCCAACGCCTGGGCCGCCGGGATCAGCCGGTCGGCCACAGGCTCGACCCTGCTTGCCAGTGATCCGCATCTGGGGCTGACCGCTCCGTCGATCTGGTATCTGGCCCGGCTGGAACTGCAATCGGGGGGCGTGATCGGGGCGACGGTTCCGGGCGTGCCGCTGGTCATGTCGGGGCGCAGCAATGATCTGGGCTGGGGGATTACCTCCAGTTACCTCGACGATCAGGATGTCTTTATCGAGGAAGTGAACCCGCTGAACCCCGATGAATACCGGGGGCTGGACGGCGAATGGGTGCCGTTCGATACCCGCGACAGCATTGTCGAGATTGCCGGGGCCGCCCCGATCACCCTGCGCCTGCAATGGAGCGTGAATGGCCCGGTCCTGCCGCCAGACCAGTATGATCTGGGCACGATCCGCCCGCCCGGCACGGTGACTGTGGTCAATTGGACAGCCCTGTCCCCTGCCGATACGACGGTGACCGCCGCCTTTCATCTGATGCAATCCCATACCGTGGCCGAGGCGATTGACGCCGCCGCCGCCTATATCGCCCCGTCGCAAAACCTGATGCTGGCCGACCGCAACGGGATCGGGATGAAGCTGATCGGGGCGATGCCCGCGCGTGATCCGGGGCACGAAAGCCAGGGGCGGCTGCCGACCTTTGGCTACAAGCCCGAAAACCGCTGGACCGGCACCCTGCCCTATGCGGATAACCCCGAATTCATCGACCCCATCGGTGGCTTGCTGGGCAATACCAATAACAAGATCGTCGACCAGCCCTTTCCCAACCATGTCTCGTTTGAATGGGGCGACACCCAGCGGATTGCCCGCTGGCAATTCCTGATGCAACGCCGCGAAGTGCATACCCGCGAAAGTTTCATCGAGGCGCAGCTCGACACGGTCAGCAATACTGCCCGCCTGTTGCTGCCCTTGGTCGGGGCCGATCTGTGGTTTACGGGCGAGGCGGCCGCAGATGGCACGCCTGAGGCGCAGCGGCAGACCGCGTTGAAATTGCTCGCCGAATGGAACGGCGAAATGAACGAACATATGCCAGAGCCGCTGATCTATGCGGCCTGGATGCGGGCGCTGCAAAAGCGGCTGATTCAAGATGAAATGGGCCCCCTGGCCGATGAATTCACCCATGTTGACCCGGTGTTTATCGAACGGGTGTTTCGCAACACTGACGGGGCTGC
>JANOMH010000111.1:0-1897 GCA_031420215.1 Rhodobacterales bacterium
CAGGGTTTCGCCGCCCTTGCGCAGCATATGCCGCATCGCCCGCAACGCTTCGCGCAGGGGCATGGCATCGGGCGGCTGGGGCAGGCGGTTGGGCAAGGCAATGCTCCGGAAAGGATACGGTATCATAGCCCAGTCAGGCGCGTTGACAAAGGGTCAACTGGCCCCGCGCCGGGGCGTTTTCGCGATGAAGTCCAACGTGGTTGCGTAATCGCGCACGCCGGCTTGCGAGCCAAGCCCAGTGGCGTTCTGCGCCGAACACGCTTGCCCCAACTGTACTGCATCTTGCGCCGGAAGCCCTTTGAGCAGACCGGTTGCAAAGCCGCCGTTGAAACAGTCGCCGCAGCCACAGGTGCATTTCACATCGACCTGAAAGGCAGCGGTATGAAACGTAGTGCCGTCCCGGTTGCAGTAAAAGGCCCCATCTGCGCCCAGAGTCATGATCACGCAACCCGCCCCAAGGTTCAGCAGAAACTGCGCCAGATCTGCGTTTTCGGTCAGCCCGGACAGGGCGCGCGCCTCTTCTTCGGAGGGCATGAAATAGTCAGTATGGGGCAGCAGGCGGGCCACCTTGGGCAGGTCGGCCGCAGTCGAGGCATAGACATCCAGCGTGGTAATGATGCCCCGGCGCTTGGCTTCGGCCATCACCTCCATCGTGCGGCCAGCGTCATCCATCCGGTTCATCAGGCCGACACCGCCGATGTGCAGCACACGGGTATCCAAAAGCCGCTCCAACTGGTCATCATCGATGAAGAACCCATCAGTCGCGCCGCGCTTGTGCAGCGCAGGGCGCGCGCCATCTGGCCGGGTGGTGACCAGTGACGATGATGTGGTGAACCCCTCGCAGCGCTGCATCAACCCGGTATCAATCCCGAACGATTGCAGTTTCATCAGCACCCAGTCGCCCATGTCGTCATAACCGACGCCACCCGCCGCCTGCACCCGCAGACCATGCTTGGCAGCGACGATGCTGGCCGAACCGGCAGCGCCGGAAACCGCCATTGTCAGTTCTTCGACGAAATAGGTGTCGCCGCCGGGCGGAATATGGGTCACCGGACGGCACAGAGCGTCAAAGGTGTAAAACCCTATACAGCTATGGTCGAATGTCGGCCCGGTCATTCAAATGCCCCTGATGCGTTCGCCTGCGTCATCAAAGAAGTACAGCCGCGCCGGGTCGAAGCCGATGCTGACCGGGCTGTCCAGCGGTGCACGGAAATCGCGCTGCGCTTTGACCTCGAACAGGGCTTTGCCGCCTGCGATGGTCAGATAGGTGACATCGCCGGTCGGCTCTACGCCATACACCGTGCCGGTCAGATCGCTGCCGCCGATGGTGCAATCCTCGGGGCGGATGCCGAGGGTTACCGGGCCGGACAGCCGCGCGGGACAGGTCAGCGCAATGCCGGGGGCGGTGAAGCGGCCATTGCTGGCGGTGCCGTCGATCAGGTTCATCGGCGGCGAGCCGATAAACCCCGCCACAAAGGTATTGGCCGGGTCGGCGTAAATCTGATCGGGGGTGCCAACCTGCTGGATAGCACCCTTGTCCATGATCACGATCCGGTCGGCCAGGGTCATCGCCTCGATCTGATCATGGGTCACATAGACGGTGGTGATTTTCAACTGTCGTTGCAGGTGCTTGATCTGCACCCGCATCGAGGCACGCAGTTTGGCGTCCAGATTGGACAGGGGTTCATCCATCAGGAACACCTGCGGCGCGCGGACCACGGCCCGGGCCAAAGCGGCACGCTGGCGTTGGCCACCTGACAAAGCCCCCGGCTTGCGGTCCAGATAATCCCCCAGTTCCACCATATCGGCGGCAGCCCTGATCAGCCGGTCATGGTCCTTGGCCGGGATCCCGCGCATCCGCAGCGGAAAGCGGATGTTGTCGTAGATCGTCATGTTG
>JANOMH010000112.1:0-12614 GCA_031420215.1 Rhodobacterales bacterium
GATCGACACAACCACCGCAGCGGGCAGGCTTTCGTTCGGTATCTTCGCGGCACTGGCTGAATTCGAAAGCGAACTGATCCGCGAACGCACCATGGCCGGCCTGCAAGCTGCCCGTGCGCGGGGCAGAAAGGGTGGCAGAAAGTTCGCGCTGACTAAAGCTCAGGTTCGCGTGGCACAAGCCGCGATGGCTAACCGTGATACCTCCGTCTCGGAGCTCTGCAAGGAGCTCGGAATCCGCCCTGTTACGCTCTATCGATACGTCGATCCGAAGGGAAACTTGCGAGATTATGGAAAACGCGTGTTCGAAAATCCTTAGGGTGTCATGCTGCACTCAGCGGCATTTGACCCCACCTGACACCTCTCGGATCGAGCGGAACCGTTGGGCGCCCTGTGGCGTTACCGCAGCACATTTCCCATTTTGAAAGGACATCGCCATGAACTGGGACACTATCGAAGGAAGCTGAAAACAACTCGCTGGTCGCGCACAGGCCAAGTGGGGCGACATCACCGGCGACGAATGGAGCAGCATCAAGGGCCGCCGCGACGAAATCGTGGGCCTTGTGCAAAACCGGTATGGCCATTCACGTGAGGCAGCCGAGCAAGAGGTCGACACATGGTATCGCGGCCTGTGATGGCGGATCGCACCAGGCCATCAGATTGTTCAACGCCGGGCTTCAGGTGCGGCGGGCCTTACATGTGCCGGAACCCAAAGTCCTAGGGCATTGGGTTCACACTTAGGCTTTACGCCAGTTTATCCTGAGAAGACGTCCCATGGTTGGTTGACCCGTAAGCGGCGTCTACGGCCCATTGGTTTTTTGTTTGCATTCAGCGGTTTGTCCGCCATCAACGCCCATGGAACAGTTTAGCGTGATTGCGTAGCGGAGGGTTTGCGGCTTATCTTGACCCCACATGGAGGTGGAGATGAGAAAGAACCCCGTGACGACGAAGGCGCCTGCTGAGCAGGTCGTGAAGGACATCCGGCGTGCGACGCGCAAACTGCATTCGTCCGAGGGGAAGATCCGGATCGTCCTGTCGGGCCTTCGTGGCGAGGACAGCTTTGCCGAACTGTGCCGCAAGGAGGGCATTGCCCAAAGCCTGTATTACAGTTGGTCCAAGGAGTTCCTCGAGGCTGGCAAGAAGCGTCTGGCCGGTGACAGAGCCCGGCAAGCGAACACCGGCGAAGTAAAAGGCCTGCGCGCTGAGGCATTGGCGCTGAAGGAACTGGTGGCCGACCTCAGCATCGAGAATCGCTTGCTCAAAAAAACATGAACGGGGCTGGGGGAGACCAAGAATGAGGTATCCTGCAGCTGAGAAGCTTGAGATCATCCGGCTGGTGGAACTGTCGCATCTGTCGGTGCGGCGCACCTTGGCCAAGATCGGCATCCCGCCAACCACGTTTTACCGCCCCCTCTCGCGGTTTGAAGTCAAACCGCTGCCGGGCAACGCGATATGACCGTTTTGTCGAACAGGGGCCTGAGGGGTTGGAGGATCGCTCTTCTTGCCCTTCCAGGGTCTGGAACTGCATTCCGGAGGCTGTGCGGAATCAGATCGTGACGTTGGCGCTGGAAGAGCCGGAGCTGTCGCCGCGCGAATTGGCGGTGACATTCGCGGACACAGAAAAGTATTTTGTGTCAGAGGCTTCAGTCTATCGCCTGCTCAAATCCCATGACCTCATCACCAGCCCGGCCTACATCGTCATCAAGGCTGCGGATGAGTTCACGGACAAGACCACCGCGCCAAACCAGATGTGGCAAACCGACTTCACCTATCTCAAAGTCATCGGTTGGGGCTGGTTTTATCTCTCAACCATTCTCGACGACTACTCGCGCTACGTCATCGGCTGGAAACTCTGCGGCACCATGCGGGCCGAAGATGTCACCGACACGCTCGACACCGCTCTTGCCGCATCAGGCTGCGACAGTGCCAAGGTTCTGCACAAACCGCGCCTGCTCAGCGACAACGGCTCATCCTATGTCGCTGGTGATCTGGAGGAATACCTCAAAGACAAGGGCATGAAGCACGTCCGCGGTGCACCGATGCATCCCCAGACCCAAGGCAAGATCGAGCGATGGCACCAGACCCTAAACAACCGCATCTTGCTGGAAAACTACTTCCTCGAGGGCGAACTTGAAGCGGCCTTTGCCACCTTCATCGACCACTACAACTACCGTCGATACCATGAAAGCATCGGCAACCTCACCCCGGCTGACGTCTACTTCGGCCGCGGTGAAACCATCCTGGCCGAAAGGAGACGGATCAAAACAGCAGACCATCCAAAACCGCCGCTTGAACCATCAGCGTCAAGCGGCATAACTTGAACCAGATGAGCCCGAGCCTCCTGCTCCAAGATTAGGCTGCTTGTTCCAAATCATTCGACGACGGACATTTTGGGAGGTGGAATGATTAGCCATCGTGGTTCGACAGATTTGCTTCAGTTACGAAAAACACGACTTTGTTGCGTTGGCGTTGGCAGCAGCGAAATTAATGGAGAGGTTGTTTTATCCACTCCCCTTGCGAATCTATGAAAAAGCCGCTTGCCGCCACGCTATGCCTGCAATCCTTCGTTCTTTCGGAACCATTGGCCGGGCATGACGTTCTGTCTGACATAAGTTCAAGAGCATGTATCGCGCCACCAAACCCCCGCGGGGAACATCGCCAAGTTTCTGGTTCCGGGCGACCGCGAGCCCTTTGGTTTTCAACTGAAGGCGCTGTTGGGTGTCGTCGGCGCGTTTCTGGCTACGTAGCTGGGTCAGCAGCTTAACCTTTACGGCCCTGCCGAAGGGGCCGTCCTGGTAGGCGCTGTAATTGGTGCCGTGATCGTACTGATCAGTCGGGGTGCGATGTCGCGCCGCTGAGATTCTGACAATTTGCCGAAGGCTCGATGTGGGCAGATGGCATTTAACCTGACGAAAGGACGAAACTATGAAAAATCGGATGCCCTCTCTTTTGGCCCTCTTGGGTCTTGCGGCTGCGGCCGGATATCAGAACCGTGACAAACTGAAAGATTTTGTAGATCGGACGTTAGGCGACAATCAGCAGGCGGCCACAGCGCCCGGCACTTGGGCCGAGCACCGGACGCCCGATCAAGCTGGTCTGCCACGCAGTCCTGAGGGAGGCATTGCCAGCACGCTGAGGGCCGGCTTGTCAGATCTTGTGCAGCGGTTCAGTCAGGCGGGTGATGATCAGACCGCAAATTCATGGGTCGGAACCGGGCAGAATGTGGCCGTGACCCCGGACCAGCTGCGCAACGTTCTGGGTGAACCAATGGTCAGGGAGCTGACCGAAAAAACCGGTCTGAGTGAGGTCAACCTGCTGTCCCGGCTATCGCAGGTGCTGCCTGAAATAGTCGACAAGATGACGCCACAGGGGGTCATTTCGGTGCCAGAACCGCAGTTGGGCCGGACGGGTTGAACCTGTCAGCACCGGCTACGGCCGAGGTAAGCCGGCTCGAGGACTCTTAGACCGCGTACTATGCTGCTTCGGTGGCGGCGCAAAATCATTGATTGACCACCCCGTCCGCACCGCCACCGTTCCGCGCCCCGCAAATGCTGCATGTTGTCTGAACGTCAGTTCATGGGGAACGGCACTGCGGCATGTTAAGCGGGCCAGTTGTCCCGTCCTGACCGGTCGGGCAAGTCTGGTGCTGGGTTCCAGATCAATAGGTTACGTGGATCGATTCTTTGGCAGCGTCGTCATTAGATGGCAGGTCGTTCCGTTAGCCCAAAAAACGCGACCGCCCAAAGATCTGCCATCACCATGTATGCAAGGGCCCCCAACCACGGAGAGCCCTTGCACTTGCGTTTAACCCGGATCAGCCCTCGAACGCGGGCATGGCTTCAAGTTCTTCTTTTGTCGTGGTCAGATAGACGCGCACATCGTCGCCGGCCTCGTTACGCAGGATATCGATATCCGTCAGATTCAGCGCCACGGGCTTTGCACCCATCCCCAGCCAGCCGCCCACGTCGATAATCGCCTGGCTCACCTGACCGTCATCCGACAGCACCAAAGTGCCAACTTCGCCGATCACTTCGTCATTGGAATCATAGACCTGCGCGCCAGTCAGTTTGTCCGAAGTCAGGAATTCGGCATCAGCTACCATATATCCGTCGCGGGCAATCGGATCGCGCATGGTGCCATCGGTCGCCATGGCGGTATCACCCATCATATAGTCAGGTGCAGCCTCAAGATCGGCGCGCGCGGCGGTCATCACCAGAAAGAAGTCGTCGAGCGCATCGGTAGTCGAAGTATCGGCAACAAACTTGATCGCGTCCATGCTGACCGCAACCTGCCGCTCGCCGATACCAAGGAAGCCGCCAATATCCACCAAAACCGCGTCAACGGTCCCGTCACGCGACAGGATTACATCGTTGATCTCGCCGATATCATTCCAGTCTTGCTGCATGCCGTCATATTCTGCGGCGTCAACCGCAGTTTCCGTGGTATAAACACGCATGCCCATGAACGTTGATGCGCGCAGTTCCATCGCATCGGCCGCCGGGCGGAAGATGCCGGGTACTGCGGCGTCCTGTGCCATGGCCACGCCGCCAAAACCGGCCAGAACGGCCGTCGTAAGCATAAGTTTTCGCATGATCTTCTCCTGATTTCTTTTCAATCGCTGCGCCTGTTTCGCGCATGTGGTTTCAACGATTGACCCCGGGCGAGGTTCCCGGAAATCAGACCGAATTGCCGTGAGGTTATGAAACCGGCGATCCTTTGCCTGAGGGGCCGAACGGCTGAAAATCCAATCATGGCCGGGCGCAAAAACAGTGACCATTACACGCTAATTCTGGCAGGATAGCAGGCCATTACTGGCCGAAATACTGTGTCACCGGTGGGGGTATGGCGGGGGACAAAGGAGGGTGACCTGACGTCGCCGGGTCAGGATGTGGCGCTTGTCCAGTTTCGTGTTTACATATTTACTCGCCTTGAAATAGTGGATGCGGACCGCATGACCCCTGCCAGCATTGTGTCAGCACAGAAAACCGACACGTCGCCGCCGTTCTTGCAAAACGGCGGTGCCTGCGGCGCGCTACTGCGCGGGATGGACTGGACCGGTCATCCGTTGGGGCCGCCCGACCAGTGGCCCGTTATTTTGCAAACCACCGTCAGCATCATCCTGGGATCGCGCCAGCCCATGTTCGTCTGCTGGGGGCCAGCCTATCACACCATCTATAATGACAGCTACGCGGTGCTGTGTGGCAACCGCCACCCGGCGGCGCTGGCAGCGCCGTTTTCACAGATCTGGTTCGATATCTGGGACGTGGTGGGCCCGATGGTGGCACGCGTCAATGCGGGCGAGTCCATTCATATGGACGATATTGAACTGCTGATGCACCGCCACGGATATCCAGAAGAAGCACATTTTTCGTTTTCCTATAACCCGATGCGCAACGACAAAAATCAGGTTGTGGGGATGTTCTGCGCCTGTGCCGAAATCACCGAGCAGGTGATGTTGCGCCGCGAACTGGACCATGAGCGCGCGCGGTTGGGCCAGTTGTTCGAACAGGCCCCGAGTTTCATCGTAAAACTGGATGGGCCCGAACATGTGTTTGAGATGGCCAATCCCGCTTATATGCGGATTATCGGTCACCGCGACGTGATCGGCAAGCCAGTGGCGCAAGCCCTGCCCGAAATAGTCGGCCAAGGCTATATTGATCTGCTGGATTTCGTTCTGGCGTCAGGCGAAACCACCCGCACGGATGGCGCAAAGGTATCGCTGCAGCGCACCCCGGGCGACCCGCTCGAGGACCGATTCATCGACTTCGTCTATCAGCCCGTCAAGGATACCTCCGGCAAAAGTACCGGTGTGATTGCCGCCGGGGTCGATGTAACTGACCGCACCCATGCGCTGTCGGCGCTGCAATCCAGCGAACAATTCCTGCGCTCGGTGATCAGCGCCTCGCCCGATTGCATCAAAGTGCTGGATCTGGACGGGCGGATTGGTTTTATGAGCGAAGGTGGGCGGCTGATCATGGAAATGCCCCAAGATCAGGTGATTGACGGCCAGTTCTGGCCTGATTTCTGGCAAGAACCGGGCAAGACCGACGCCTTGGCATCGCTTGAAAAGGCCAGACAGGGGGCATCCGCACGGTTTCAGGGGTACGCCGAAACCATGGCGGGAAACCGTCGGTACTGGGATGTGCGGGTCACGCCGATGCTCAATGCACAGGATCAACCGAACCGCATCCTCGCGGTCTCACGCGACATCACCTATCTCAAGCGCATTGAAGAAGAGCGCGAACAGGTGATGAACGAGGTGTCGCACCGGCTCAAGAACGCCTTTGGCATGGTGCAATCCCTGATCAATCAAACCCTGCGGCAGGCGGGGTCATTGCAAGATGGCCGGGATATCTTGTCCGGTCGGGTCCGCGCCCTGGCCAATGCGCAGGATATCCTGACCCGGTCGCTGGCCAGCGAAATGCGGATCGACGAGGTAGTCGAGGCAGCCCTGCTGCCGCATCGCGCCGGTGAAGGACGGTTCGTGATCACCGGACCCGTGGCTGTGATCAATGGCCGGCAAAGTCTCGGCCTGTCCCTGGCGCTCCATGAGTTGGCCACGAACGCCACCAAATACGGGGCTTTGTCCGAACCTGCCGGCACAGTTTCGATCGGCTGGAATATCCAACCCGATGGCACATTCAGCTTTCATTGGCAGGAAAGCGATGGGCCGCCGGTCGCCCCGCCCGCCCGCAGTGGCTTTGGCAGTATCCTGATTGAAAAGATCGTTGCGACCTATTTTGACGGCTCTGCCACTCTGGACTTCCCCACCTCAGGCGTGGCGTTCCGCCTGACCGGCAAGATCGCGCCGCGGGATGCTGCGGATGCGACCGACCCCTATTAAGCCCGCCGCGGCCGAACGCCGGGCGGGCTTGCAGCGGATATTTGCCGTTCCCCCGAACGGGCCTGTCAATGGCCGGGAACTGACTGGGCCAAGGCGGATTGTACCTGCATGCCTTGGGGCATTCACACAGCAAGAAAGGTGCAATATGAACCACGAAAATCACACGCGTCTGACATTGACCGATCTGGACAGCACGATGCTTGAGGGGGCAACGATCTACGACCAGATGGATGAAAACGTGGGTTCCGTCAGCCATGTTTATGGCACTGGTGCTGGCATGGAAGTCATGCTCGATGTAGGCACGTTTCTGGGCATGGGCGGTAAAACTGTTTCGATCCCGGTATCTGCACTTTCGGTCATGCGCGACGAAGATGGCGATGTCCATGCCACGACGACCTGGACCAAAGCGCAAATCGAAGCTTTGCCGGACGATGACCACAGTTAAGCCTGTCCGCGATTAAAGCGGCTTGCCTTAAATGTGAATCAGTTGCACCGCTTTAAGCTTTTGTTTTGTCGCGCATTTTATCCCAAAAAAACCGCTTCGCACTTTTTGGAATGCGCTTTAAGCCCGCTGAACGCCCGCACCCATCAGGCTGCGGGCGTTTTGTGCGGCGTGGCCTGGCTTTAGGCCGTACCGTCATCACCACGTTTTGGAATGATACTGATCGTGCCAGAGGTTTCCAGCACGGCACCCGATATTTCGGTCAGGTTCGACAGGCCGTGCTGCATCCGCGCACTTTGCAGGATGTCATCCATCGTGATCCGTGCCCGGCGCATCGCGGCATCCAGCAGCACCCCATCCCGCATCAGCACAGTCGGCGCGCCGTCAATCATCAGGTCGAGCCAGCGGGCCTGGAATTTGGCCAGTGACAGCACGACATTTATCAGGATCAGCGTGGCGATCAGCACAACGGCATTGGTGAATGACCCGTCCGGCCCGACCATGGCCGATTGCGCCGTGTCAGCGATCAGCAATACCAGCACAAAATCGAACACCGTCACATCCGACAAAGTTCTCCGCCCGGAAATCCGGGTCATCAGCAACAGCATGGCATACACCGCAAAAGCGCGCAGAACTGTATCCATGATCAACCGGCTGTCATGGCAGGACGACGCTGGACAAACTGGCTGTGCGACCGTGGACGACTATCGAATAATCGACAGTTCCAGAAACTTTCGCGGTGACCGCTATCCGGACGGTCTTTGGCCCCCGACCCGCCAGTGCAAACCGATAAGACACCCCCGATGTGGTTGCAAAGCCGTCCACGGCGGGCGGGCTCATCGATAGTATTGTGAAGGTCCGCTGAAAATTGCTGTCAAACTGCAGCATCGCCTCGGGCCCGGCTGAGTCGATGGTAATCTCAAACATGCTTTCCGTCTGGCGGCGGGTAATGGCGGGGTAGCTTATGGAATAGAATCCATCCCCGACCACCCCTTGCGCATAGCGCCCACTGCCGCCGGTAAACCCCAGAAGTGCCGCCCCAATCAGCACGCCAAGCAGCATCCAGGCGACACGTTGGGCCGCCCAGAACCAGCTCTGAAACTTCAGGTCATCGTTGATCTGCGGTGGGGTGACCTCGGTCATGGCAGAGGCTCCCCTCTCGGCCCCAACATTATCGGAACACTCCGCCAGACCACATCGCCTCCATTCTCGGCCACCAACAGGGCACCTGCGTTTCCGAATGCCGCGCCCACCGTGCGGCCCATCGCATTCCCCTGAGCCTCAACAGTCCTGTTCAGGATCGGTGCGGGATGACCTGCCAGCACACTGCATTCAGCCGAAACCTCAGTCACATGAAACCCCTCCAGCAAAATCCGCCTTCCCTGCCCGGGCAGACAGACAAACTTGCCAATGGGATCGCAATCGGCAAGCGGGGCTGTCCCTCCGACACCAACGGCACAAGTGCCCGCTTTCTCATAATATGCCCCACAAATGACCCATCCGATCAGCAGATCACGGCTGTGTCCGGCTCAGGCCTGGCAACGGGACCTGGTGCGCGGATGGATCAGGCTTTTCCCGCGACACATCTGATTTAGTTTCGTCTTTGGGACCGGAAGGCCGCGGATCATCGGGGTGCGGGTCGGCGAGAGGATCGATTTCTGGCGGGTCGATGGGCAACGCTGGGGTCATGGCGATTTCCTTGATGTTTGAACGTGGCGTGCAAAAACGTGACCGTCTTTTGGATCACGGCCTGACCCGGTCAGGGCGGTGTGGGTCAGATTGCAAAGGGTCAACCCGAAATGCCGGGTTTGGGTTCCTTGCCGCGCTGCCGCACGCCGCGACCTTCCGCCACTTGGCCCCTGGGGGCCCTTTCTGACTGCCAAAACCAGAAACGGTCAGCGATCAGCCCACGTTGGCTGCTCAGCGCCTCCCCAATCTTCCCGCGTTGATAGCGAGAATCCGGTTTGTTGTGATGTGCTGCCCAAAGGTGCCCGGCCTGGGCCAGACCTCCCGCCGATCCAATGAACGCCTGTCGATTTCGATGGAAAATGCGTTTCCACTCTTTTTCGGCATCCAGAAGCCTGAAGCGCATTCAAAAAATTGCGAATGCGCGTCAAAACAAAAGGCCAAAGCAGGTCACTTGATTCACTCAAAAAGCAGCCCGCCATAAAGTGCGCGTAAAGTGAAAAGGGGGTCGGCCTTTCGCAAACTGGTACTGCTCTTTTGACACCGGTCCTGTGAGCAAAAAAGAGAATTGCGATGAATCTTACGCCCATCAGGATGGCGATCCGGCAAACCGGGATCCAACTCATATTGCCAAACCTTGCTCGTTGGCGGCGATATAATCGCGGGTAATCGACACAGTGTCGATGCGTTTGCTGATCTGGATCTGGAACACCACAAGCCCGGAATGGCGGAACCCGGCCTCGCAATAGGCCAGATAGAATTCCCACATCCGGCAGAACCGCTCGTCATAAAGTTCGGCGATGCGGGCGCGTTCGGCCATGAAACGGTCGCGCCACGCCTGCAGTGTATGGGCATAATGCAGGCGCAACACCTCGATGTCGGTAATGTACAGGCCGGCGCGTTCGATCGCCGGAACGACTTCGGACAGGGCCGGGGCATAGCCACCCGGAAAGATATATTTGTGCAGCCCGCCATCCAGAAACAGGGCATACAATGTGTCCGACAGAACATAATGATGAGCGACATTAGCCCGCGCCCGTCGCACCGGGTTGTGCTGGGCCATCCTGCGCAGCACTCGCCTTACTTTGAAATTAAGGCGCATCACGCCCGGACCGCTGCTCCACTTCAGGTTTGCGTTGACCAGTTCCAGCAGGTCGTAGATCGCGCCTCGCTCGAACTGCAGCGTGCCGTCCATATAGGCCTCGCCCGCCGCCAGTTCTGGATTGCGCAGCAACCGCCAGACAGTGATCGACGTCGTCAGCCGCACATCGACCACCGGGTCGCCCGCCCCAAAGGCATGATTGCGCCCGCTGGGCATCTGCACATGCAAGGTTCCTTGCCGGATGACATCTCTTAGCAAGCGGCAGAGCAAAAATTCCCCGGTGGAGACCCAGAATGCTCTGGATCGCGTCGGACTTGCAATGCCATTGCTATTGGCGGAAGTGGTCGAGCGGCCCGTCTGCCAGACCGGCGGCAATTCAAAATTCATTCTCATGGCTTTATCCCATTCAGACAGATAATCGGAATTGCACTTCACCTTTGTAAACTTCGGACCTCTTGATCATACAGTCGCTTGACCCCCGGTGCCGCTGACACAGGCGGGTCAGGTCGATAGTTTTTCGCCCGGAAAGCGGAACAGCCTCAGCAGCACGGCGGGCAGATTGGGCAAGCCCATAGCGCCGCTGGACACCGGTCCAGTCAGCGGGCCGCTGGCATGACTCGTCGCCAAAGGCGGCGGCAGCTGCAGCACCACGCCATCGCCCCGATCAGTCTCCTGCATGGCCGCAATGTCCCGTTGCCTCGCCTTTGCGCCAAAAGCAACGCCCGGCCGGGTCACAGGGTTCCCCAGACAACAGTCCTTGGGCAACTGCGCCAGGCCACGGAACCGATCGCGGATCTGCGACGTTGCACAGGTAACCGGCGCGGTCTTCTGCTAGTCCCCCGCGCCGGAAAACTTGACGTTGTCCGGTTCTCCCCCCTTGGATGACGCCGCTGCCGGGCTTCAGTTCGCTGACCCGGCAGCTTTTTCACGCCCTGTCGGCTGGCTGACCTCGGTACGTAGCCCGAACTTGACGCAGATCAGGGCGCAATCTGTATTTCAATCTAGGGTCGAGTCGGTGTGGTGGGGGAAATCATATGCCGATTCTGTCCAATCTGGTGTTGCCTTGGGCGTTTCCCAAGGTTGAGTCTCAAGCCGAACCTGATGCTGCTTACTTGATTGTGGTGCAGCCCGCGCTGGTTGCCCGCGATATTGCGTTGACGATTGCCGATTATGCGCCTTGCGCCCGGATCATCACCGCACAAACCCTTCTGGCGGCCGTCCGGGCCGTCAATCCAGTCCGATCAATAGCGGCAGCATTTTTGTCGATGGATGCGGAGCATGCAGAGACTTTTGCCCTGTGTGATGCCGTGCGCAAGAGGGGCGGCCGGGTTATTCTGATCGGCGATACAGCAGAGCGTCGGGCCAAGGAAATGGCTCGTGCTTGGTCCGTTCTGATCCGGCCGTTTTCAACCGAAGCCGTGATTGCCAGCCTGGCCGAAGCCGCGACATGGCAGGGGGCCGCTTAATGCCCCAGCGTTTCGGTTGATGCAAAAAAACATCGCCTGACTGACGGCTGACCTGATCTTCGGAAAACGGTTTGGTCATCGGAAAGACCGGCTCCGGGCGCTTGTCTGTCGGCAGACGTTCCGGAAAGACAGTCACAAAAATCATCGCGAACTTTGTCAGACCAAAGTGTCGATGTTCGACGAGCGGGCCGGCATTATTTCGTTGGCCAATCTTGACCGGGCTGGGCGGTGGTCCGACCCGGAAGCGGGGAGGCAAAGTGAACGCTCCGCGCCGTCATGGTGCAATGCCCGCCCGACGACACACCCCAGCCGTTCTTCGCGCTCGAATGCTGCCGTTCCGCCTCACAGATTGAGAATGACCCCATTTAGGGGCAACGCGAAATCTGTGCTCGCGGTGCATGGTCGGGCCGCAAACTGCTCCATATCAGTGACAGTGGCCACCAGCCCTTGTTTGGTCGGGATGGAACGCCAGGAAGGGCAGCGCCGATCGCTGCGGCCATCAGTTCGTGGCGCGCCACATCCGAAACCGTCCCTGTCCCGTCACCTCCCGGATCAGACCTCTTTCCTCCATCCAGACCAGGTTGCGCTGAACCGCTGCCCGACTCGCTCCGGTCAGGGCCTCGGCCATCGGCGCAGAGACCAGCGGCCACTCGGTCAGCGCGCGGCGCAGGGCTGGCGATGTCTTGCCGGAGAGCGGGGCCATAACGGCTTCCGCCCGCGCCAACCAGGCTTCGATATCGTCCAGGTGACGCATCGCGGTCAGGATGGCGTTCTCCATGCTGTCAAGCCAGCGAACCAGCCGCTCGGCAGGCTGGCCCCCGGCGCGCAACCCCCCTGCCCCACCCATGGCCAGCGGCGCGAAGACCGCCGCCTTGCCCTCGCCGGCCGCGATCCGCCCTGCGGAGACGGCCGCTTCCAACCGGTCGCCGTGCTGGCCGAGGCCCGCGAGGCTCCAAAGATGGAACCCCATGCAGGCGCGGGTGATCGGATGCAGATCGCGCGCAGCCCCCATCAGGTTGAGCCAGCTGCCCGCCCGATCCGCGAAAGGCTCGGCATCCTCGGTAATCGTCTCGGGGT
>JANOMH010000113.1:0-2159 GCA_031420215.1 Rhodobacterales bacterium
ATGACTCGGATCGCCTTGTAAATATGGGCTTTTGTGGGGTGATGCGGTATAAGCCGGCATGTCCACTCCCGCCTCTCAAGCCCCTGATCTGGATACTCTTCCGCCTGCCGTGCGGGAGGCGTTTCTCGTCCTGCAGGCGGACGTGGCGGGTCTGCGCGCCCCGACTGAACGCCAGGATTACCTGATCGCCGAACTGCGCCATGCACTCTATGGCAAGCGGTCAGAGCAGCTGGACCTTGACGATCGCCAATTGGCCTTCGAAGACCTATGCGCCCGGGCGCAGTGGCAGCCATGCGATGGACATGTCTCACGGGGCTTCGAGGGCATCCTGCAGGTCGACGGCTATGCCGGGTATAATGCTCTGGCCGAATTCCGGCGCGTGGGTGGTGCGCCTCTGATGCTGGCCTATTGCTGGGCCCATGCCCGGCGCAAGCTGCACGACATCTACCGACAAGGCGGCTCCGAAATCGCCGCAGAGGGCCTGCGCCGCATCGCTCTTCTTTACAAGATTGAGGCCAGCATCCGCGGCCGCTCTTCCGAAGAACGCCTCGCCATCCGCCAGCAGAAATCCGCCCCTCTGACCGCAGACTTCCGCCTGTGGTCGACCCAACAGCGCAGCCGCATCTCCGCTAAATCACGCCTTGGCGAGAAACTCAGCTATATCCACCGTCACTGGCAGGGGCTGCATATCTTCATGACCGATGGCCGCGTCGAGATCGACAACAACACCGCCGAACGCGGCATGGGTGCCATCGCGAAGCGCGGTTCATTGTGCGGTCCTTCTTCAAGTATCTGTAAACATTGGAAGTGTGTTCGTTTCGATGACGCGACACGGGTGGCCTTTTCGGGCTATGGCAGTTTTGACCATCTCCGAGGCCAGGTCCTTGGCGCGGATTTGATAAGGCGCACCGGATACGACCTGCACAGCCGGCAGTATGCCGGATTTGATAAGGTGCCGTATCCTGTGGTTTGTCACGCTTAATGCCTTTGCCGCCTCGGTCATCGTCAGCCATTCGTCATCTTTCTGGGCGGATCGATAGGCATGGATATCACCAACCCGCCGAACGGATGCGACACGGTGCGCCGTCCAGGTTTTGCCTTGTCCTGTGGGTCAGCCCATCCGATTGAGCGACGCAGCAATATGCTCATCTGACCAACGGCCCGCCATGCTGCGCATTACGGCCAAAGCATCGTCAGCTGTCGCACACCCGTGTTCACCCGATTGGGGTTTGCGAACCCGCAGTTACGAGTGCTGGCCGCCGCGCCAGTGGATCGTCAGGACGACGTCGCGCACCGTGTCGTCAACATCGGCAATGATGTCGGCGATCAGCGTGCGCAGAAGCTGCTGACGGGCCCGCATCGTCACGTCGGGAGCGTTCCAGGCTGCCGCCAGGTTTTCCGCCAGGTTGGCAAGAGCTCTTGGGTCAACCTCGATGGTCGATGCGATTTCGGACGGCTGGCGCAATTCCAGATCCTGCACACGACGCAACGCGATTTCCCAGTTTTTCTCAAGCTGGGCCGCGATCAGGCGATTGTCAGGATCACAGGCTGGGTAGCGGCGCTCAGCAAGATTGGCCTCGTAACGGGCCTGCTGGAGGTCCAGATCAAGGATATGGCGTTGACGGTCTTGTCGTTCCCAGTGCATCCGCTCCGCCTCGAATGCGGCCTCAATCGCCAAAGGTTCTACCGCACGCAGCAGTTCGCGCGCAACCGCCGCGTCCACCCGAGGTCCTCCGAAAGTCATGCACCGCGGCAAGCCCATCATGAGGTTTGGCCCATCATCAGGTTTGGCCCATCATCAGGTTGGGCCCATCATCAGGTTGAGCTTGTCGTAGCGATAGACCGGTCGGCTTTGCGGGTTCCCGGTATAGGCAACCGACAGGCGTCGCCCACAACGGGCACATGTCATCAGGCCTGAGAGCGGCGCCCGGCCCCCTCTGCCTGATTTCATACCGTCGGTGCGACCGTAGGTGTTGAGGGTCAACTGCCTTTGGTTCTGCTGGTACGCGTCCCAACTAATGTATCCTTCATGATGATCCTTGATAAACACTTCCCAAGACTCCATCGGCTTGCTGTGGCCATAGCTCCGACGTGCTCGCCCATCGACGATCGATGTCCGCTTCTCGCTTTTCCCATAGGCATAAACACCTGCGTAAAAA
>JANOMH010000114.1:0-8102 GCA_031420215.1 Rhodobacterales bacterium
CCTGTCGTTTCGGGGGCTTGATAACAAAAGCTATTACCGCCTGGCCGAAACCCCGCGCTATTATATCGACGACACCGGCACCGGCAATACGCTGAACCTTGAACATCCGATGGTGTTGCGGATGGTGCTGGATTCACTGCGCTATTGGGTCGAGGTGATGCATGTTGATGGGTTCCGGTTCGACCTGTGCTCGACTTTGGGCCGGACCGAAGCCGGATTCAGCCGTGATGCCGCGTTTTTCCTTGCAGTCCGGCAAGATCCGGTTCTGGCCGGAGTCAAACTGATTGCAGAGCCCTGGGATGTCGGGCCTGGTGGCTATCAGCTTGGGGCCTATCCACCGCCGTTTTCCGAATGGAACGACAAATTCCGCGACGAAGTGCGCCGGTTCTGGCGCGGCGACGGCGGCATGGTGCCTGCTTTGGCCAACCGGATTACCGGAAGTGCCCTGCAATTCGACCATGACGCCAGACCCGCCACTACCTCGGTGAATTTCATCACAGCACATGACGGGTTCACCCTGCTGGATCTGGTCAGCTACAAAGACAAGCATAACCTGCCCAATGGCGAGGATAACCGCGATGGGCATTCCGACAACCTGAGCGACAATCTGGGCGTCGAAGGGCCGTCGGATGACCCCAAGATCACTGCCGCCCGCACCCAAAGGCGGCGCAACCTGATGGCCACGCTATTGCTGTCCCAAGGCACTCCGATGATTTTGGCGGGTGATGAGCTGGGCAATTCCCAGGACGGCAACAACAACGCCTATTGTCAGGATAACCCGACCACATGGCTTGATTGGGACGCCGCCGATCCGGACTTTCTGCGCTTTGTGCGAACCATGATCGCATTCCGCAAAAAGCACCCGATCCTGCGGCAAAAACTGTTCCTGCATGCCCGTAACCGGGCCAGCGATGGCAAAGAGGATGTGTTCTGGCGCCATGCCAACGGGCAAACAATGACCGATGCCGATTGGGCCAATCCCGATTTGCGGCACATCACGGTCGAATTGCGCTCGGCCTCGGGGACACCGGAATATGCCAACCTCGACTATGCGATCTTTGCGGTGTTCAATGTCGGCGGCGGCATAACGGTGACATTGCCCACCCCACTGGCGGGCCGGCAATGGGTCCGCCAGATTGATACCGCCCGCCCCTATGCCGCGCCAAAGCCAGCCCGCAACACGACGCGGGTCCGGGCCAATTCTGTTGTGGTATTGGTGCTGGAGTCGACGCAAACTCGGGCAAGCTGACCCCGCGTGCGTAAGGAGGACCCCAATGCAGATTCAGACAATCAAAACCGACCCGATTGACGGCCAAAAGCCGGGCACTTCGGGCCTGCGCAAGAAAACCCGGGTGTTCATGGGGCCGCATTACCTTGAAAACTATGTGCAATCCATTTTCGACGGGATTGGCGGGGTGGTGGGCAAGACTTTGGTCCTGGGCGGTGACGGGCGCTATTTCAACGCTCCTGCGGCACAGGTTATTCTGCGCATGGCCGCGGCCAATGGGGCGGCCAAGGTGATTGTCGGCGTCGGTGCCCTACTGTCCACCCCGGCGGCCAGCCACCTGATCCGGTTGCACAAAACTGACGGCGGGCTGATCCTGTCGGCCAGCCACAATCCGGGCGGCGAAGACGCAGATTTCGGCCTGAAATACAACACGCCGAACGGTGGACCGGCCCCCGAGGGGGTGACGGACGCGATCTTTGCGATCACCAAAACGCTGACGGCCTATAAGATTCTGGAAACACAGGATGCCGACCTGTCCCGCCCCGGCCTGTCAACCATGGGCGCAATGACGGTCGAGGTGGTGGACCCGGTCACCGATTACGCCGCCCTGATGGCCCAACTGTTTGATTTCGCGAGCATCAAGGCGCTGTTTGCCAGCGGCTTTACGATGCGGTTCGACGCCATGCATGCCGTTACCGGGCCCTATGCCAAGGCGATCCTTGAGGGCACGCTGGGGGCCACAGCCGGTTCGGTGATCAATGCGACACCTTCCCCCGATTTCGGCGGTGGCCACCCTGATCCAAACCCGATCTGGGCCAAACCACTGGTCGACGAAATGATGTCGCCGACAGCCCCAGATTTTGGGGCCGCCAGCGACGGCGATGGCGACCGCAACATGATCCTGGGGCGGGGCGTCTATGTGACGCCATCGGATTCGCTGGCCCTGCTGGCCGCCCATGCACATCGGGCACCGGGGTATAGGGCGGGGTTGAAAGGTGTGGCGCGGTCGATGCCCACATCCGGCGCGGTGGACCGGGTTGCGGCGGCGATGGGGATGCCCTGCTATGAGACACCTACCGGCTGGAAGTTTTTCGGAAATCTGCTGGACGCGGGCCTTGCCACATTATGCGGCGAGGAATCCGCCGGCACCGGATCGGACCATGTGCGCGAAAAAGACGGACTGTGGGCAGTGCTGCTTTGGTTGAATATCCTCGCTGATACAAAGACTTCCGTGGCGCAGTTGATGTCAGATCACTGGGCCGCTTATGGCCGCAACTACTATTCCCGGCATGATTACGAAGATGTGGACAGCGCCAAAGCCAACAACCTTTACAACGGGTTACGAGGCAAACTTGATGTCCTGCCCGGCCAATCCTTTGGCCCGCTGACGGTGACCAGCGCTGACGAATTCGCCTATGATGATCCGGTCGATGGGTCTCATTCGGCCGCGCAGGGCTTGCGGGTCAGTTTCACTGATGGCGGTCGCGTGGTGTTCCGGCTGTCGGGCACCGGCACGGTTGGGGCCACGCTGCGGGTCTATCTGGAGCGCGTGGAAACCGATCCCCAGCAATTGCACCAAGACGCGCAAACTGCACTTGCCCCGATCATCGCGGCAGCTGAAAGCATTGCCGGGATCAGGGCCCATACCGGACGGTTTGCCCCGGATGTAATCACCTGATCCGGTCTGCCGCGCGTCAGAACAGCGCTACCTCGCCGGTCGGTCAAAACGGAGTTTTCGAAAACTCCGTTCCGATTTTTTCGAAAAAATCGGCTGGCGGCCGGGGTGTTTTTCCAGCAACTCATCCCGCCCTAAAGCCAGCGCATCCACTTGCTATAGCCATAAGTCACAACTGCCGAGGCCAGCATCAACCCCAAAGCCATCGGATAGCCCCAGGGCTTGTCCAATTCCGGCATGGTGTGAAAGTTCATGCCATAGACCGAAGCGATCAGCGTCGGCGGCAGGAACAATGCGGCGACCACTGACAATATCCGCACTGTCGCATTCTGCGCCAGATTGATCATCCCCAGCGTGGTGTCCGAAATCAGACTGACCCGGGCCGACAGAAACGCCGCGTGTTCCTCCAGCGCCTGAATGTCACGCATCAAGCCTTTGATCAGTGGCTGCAAGGCTGTGGCATCGGGCCGCTCGGCGACCCAGACGCCAAAGGTCGATAACATCCGTTCCAACGTCAACAGCGCCAGCCTGACCCGGCTCTGCATCTCGCCCTCCAGCCCGATGGCCGACAGGGCCGCACCCAGCAATGCCGTTTTGCGCGCCACTTCAACCCCGTAAACCCGCGCCGCAGTCTGATCCAGCGCCTTGCTCGACCCTTCCAGCAAATCGGCCTGCCGCGACACGATCTCTTCGACCAGCCCCAGAAACACCCGCAGATGGTTGGCGCAACCGGCGCTGGACTGATCGGCCCGGGTGGGAAAGGTTTCGAATGACCGGGGCGCATGGTGCCGCACTGTGACCAGCCGCCGGTGCATCAATATGAAGGTCACCGGGCCGGTGATGGCGGTTTTATCCGGGGTCTGCCCCGGCAGTATCACCGTCAGATAATCATTGCCGCCCTCGCGATACAGCCGGTTCGAGATTTCGATCTCTTCCATATCCTCCAGCGACGGGACCGAGACCCCCAGCGCCTCAACCAATGCAATCTGCTCTGGCATTGGCCGATACAGATCAATCCAAACCGCTTCGTGCAGGTCCGACAGTTTGGCCATCGGCACCATGCGTCCGGTATCAAGGCGATAGGCAAAAAGCATGACGAAACCTGCGACTAAGGGCTGTTGCCCCTTGGCTATACCGTGTCGACCCCTGATCCAAGTCCTGAGTGCCGGGTAGTTTGCAACCCGGCCAGTGGTGCGATTGACCGGAGTGGGCGACTGCCTTTGCGGTTAGGCATCCCGCTTGGCGATCCAGTCATGGTCGGGGTGGTTTTTGAACCGCCATTTGCGCAAGGGTCCGGCCATGACATTGAGGTAATACATTTCATAGCCATAGGGGGCCGCACAGGGATGATGCCCCTTTGGCACCAGCACCACGTCGTGATTGCTGACCGACATGGTTTCGTCCAGTGACCCATCCTCGGTCCAGACCCGCTGATGGCCATAACCCTGCGCCGGGTTCAGGCGGTGGTAATAGGTTTCCTCCAGATAGGTCATATTGGGGAAATCATCGACATCATGCCGGTGCGGCGGATAGCTGGACCAATTCCCGGCAGGCGTGAACACCTCGGTGACCAGCAGGCTGTCGGCCACATCCCAGTCCTCCATCGCGATGGGGTGGATATAGCGGGTGTTGGCCCCCTTGCCGCGTGTCACCATAGTGATTGCATCCGGGCCGATTTGCGCCGCCGGATGCCCGCTGTGGCCGGGGGCAGTGCAAACCGCCAGTGTGCAGGCGGTGGTCGCCGTGGCAGTCCAGTCTGACCCATTGGGGAGGTAAACACTGGCAGGCGGGGTTTTTTCGAACACATCCATGCGGTCGCCCAACTCGCCAAAATCCCGGCCTGCGCCGTTGATTTTCGCTTTTCCCTCGACCAGCACAAGGATCACTTCGCGGTCACCAGTCACCTCTTGGACAGTCTGTCCGACTGCCAGCCGATACAGCCCAAAACCGACATAACCCCACCCCGCATCCGCGACCGAGATGTCGTGGATTTTGCCAGTAGTGCCCTTGGGTTTGCGCAGCAGGTTCATGGCTTTGGGTCCTCGGGAGGGCGGGGGTTAAAGGCGAAAAAGAACGAATAGACGCAATAGATGGTTATCGCGCCGAACAGGAGCAGCCAGAATGGGCCGCCGATGAATATTTCCATCACAGTCCAGAACAGACACACCGCCGTGACCGCCACCCTGCGCCACAGCGGAATGAACCACGGGTGTTGCAGATCCAACAGCGGTTTGCGGCTCATCTTGTGATCGCCAATCCGGCTTTGGCGCAGACCTGAACAATATGCTCATAGCCCATTTTGGAATAGTCATGGGGATTAGCCTTGGCCGGGTCCTGTTCAGCCTCGACCACAATCCAACCTTCGTAATCCATAGCTTTCAACGTATCCGCCACCGCCTGAAAATCAATGCAACCGTCGCCCGGAACCGTGAAAGCGCCTGCGATCACCGCATCAAGGAACGAGCGGTTGTTGGCCCGCACATCGGCCACCACGTCGGGCCGGATATCCTTGAAATGCACATGATGCACACGGGTTGCCCAGCGGTTCAGCGTGGCAATCACGTCACCGCCACCGAACAGCAAATGCCCGGTGTCAAAGCACAGTTTCAGTTCGGGCGAAGACCCTTCCATGAACCAGTTTACATCATCTTCGGATTCGATAATCGCGCCCATATGGTGATGATAGGCCATCGGCAGGCCCTTGTCGGCCATCCATTTCGCCAATTCGGACAGCTTCGCGCCATAAGCCATCACCTCGGCGCGCGACAATTTCGGGCGGTTGTTCACCGGCACCGCAATACTGCCCTGCACGGTGTTGGAACATTCGGCATAGACGATGCAGGGGGCGTTCAATGCAATGAACTGGTCAACCTGCTGTTCGACAAGCGCTTTTTCAGCGGCAAAGTCATTGACCAGGGTGAAACCCGAACACCAACCGCCACATAAGACCAGCTTGTTGCCCTCAAGATAGGCACGCAACCCTTCGGTATCATGCGGCATCCTGCGGCCGCGTTCGACGCCGGTATAGCCGATGGCGCGACTTTCCTGCAGCGCCTGCTCCATGGTAAAACCCGCCGTCATGTCGGGCAGGTCATCGTTTTGCCAGGCGATAGGCGAGATGCCGATTTTCACACTCATTTACATGAACCTCAGTCGTTACGCTGTTGTTTGCGCTTGGTTTCATAATTGGCACGCGCCGCATTTACCGCAGGCCGCAGGCTGACTTCGGGCACGCCCACCTCCCACCATGATCCGCCAAATTCGGTGCTGGGATAGGGGTCGGTGTCAATGACGACAACATAGGGGCCGGAGACGGATTTGCCATTGGCCAGCGCGACCTCCAACTCGGCAATCGACCCCACCTTGACCGCAGCTGCCCCCATTGCGGCGGCATGGGCGGTAAAGTCGATCTTCGACGGCTGCACCTGCCAGGCGTCTTTCAACAGATTGTTAAACTCGGCCCCGCCGGTGCCCATTTGCAGCCGGTTGATACAGCCAAAGCCGCGGTTGTCGGTGATGACCAACGTGATTTTCAGCCCCATCATACAGGCCGTCGCCAGTTCGGAATTGGCCATCATATAGCTGCCATCGCCGATCATGCAGACCACGTCACGCTCGGGCTGCGCCATCTTGATCCCCAGCGCGCCGGCGATTTCATAACCCATACAGGAAAACCCGTATTCCATGTGATAGGACATCGGGCGGGTGGCTTTCCACAACTTGTGCAGTTCTCCGGGCATGGTGCCAGCGGCGGACATGATCACCGTATCTGGCGTCGACGCCCGCTGCACCGCGCCGATCACCTGCATGTCAGTAGGCAGTTGGTTGCCATCTGTCGGCGGGGCGGTCAGCGGGTCAACCTGGGCGAACCAGTTGGATTTCAGGGCGGCATCCGGGGCGGTGAATTTATGATCACCCAATGCCTTCCACAGCGCCTCCAGTCCGACATCCGCGTCACAGCACAGGGGTTCCGCGCCGTGTTTCATCGCGTCATAGGCGGCCACATTAAGGCTGACCAAGGTGCGGTTCGGGTGGGAAAACAGCGACCATGACCCAGTGGTGAAATCCTGAAACCGGGTGCCGATGCCCAAGACCAGGTCGGCCTTGCCACACATTGTATTGGCGCTGGCCGCCCCGGTCACGCCCACGGGGCCAAGGTTCATCGGGTGGTCCCAGGGCAGGGCCGATTTGCCGGCCTGGGTTTCCACCACGGGAATCTGGTAGGTTTCGGCAAAGAATTTCAGCGCGTGGGTGGCGTTGGCATAATGCACGCCACCACCGGCCACGATGACCGGATTCCTGGCCGATTTCAACAGCTTGGCAACGGAAAGCAATTCAACGGGATCCGGTTGGACGCGCCGCTGGGTCCAAATTTTTTCCTCAAAAAATTTGACCGGCCAGTCATACCCCTCGGCTTGTACATCCTGACAAAACGCAAGCGTCACCGGCCCACATTCTGCCGCATCGGTCATCACCCGCATGGCGCGGGGAAGTGCGGTCAGCAGGTGTTCGGGCCGGGTGATCCGGTCGAAATAGCGGCTGACGGGCTTGAAACAATCATTGGCACTGACCGTGCCATCGTCGAACCGTTCGACCTGCTGCAACACCGGATCGGGCCCCCGCGAGGCGAATACATCGCCGGGCACGAACAGCACGGGGATGCGGTTGACATGCGCCAGTGCGCAGGCTGTGACCATGTTGGTTGCCCCCGGGCCAATGGATGATGTGACCATCATCGCTCGGCTGCGGCCCAGTTGTTTGGCATAAGCGATGGCGGAATGCGCCATGGTCTGTTCGTTCTGGCCGCGATAGGTGG
The DNA here is from genome assembly GCA_031420215.1 of Rhodobacterales bacterium. Taxonomy (GTDB): domain Bacteria; phylum Pseudomonadota; class Alphaproteobacteria; order Rhodobacterales; family Rhodobacteraceae; genus JANOMH01. The sequence continues at coordinate 7,720 of JANOMH010000114.1, forward strand.
GCAGCGTCTCGCGGATGCCATGCAGCGCCTCGCCAAGTCCGGCCACATTGCCATGCCCGAAAATGCCCCAGCACCCGGCGATAAAACTTTCGCCTGACGGTATCTTTTGCGCAGCCAGCCAGCGCACCATGGCCTGCGCGGCCGTCAATCGGATCGTTGTCATCTTAGCCCCTGTTCTTGTCCCAGACCGCGCATAACGCGCTGTAGCGGTCCACCATCTGCGCCACCGCAGCCTTATCATCCATCCCGCCGCTCATCCAAGCCCGCGCCGCATCGCCGAATATCGTGCGCCCCACAGCAAAGCCTTTGACCAGCGGTTCCTTTGCGGCCAGCGCGAATGACGCAGCCAGTTCATCCGCAGGCGCATCCAGCCCCAGCACCAC
>JANOMH010000115.1:0-2240 GCA_031420215.1 Rhodobacterales bacterium
GGACTGGCCACGCTGGCTTTGGGCCCTACCGGGGCCGTCGCCCATGATGAGGCAACCGCTTCACAACCGCTGCCCGACGAACTTATGCCGCGGATTGTCAGTATCCAGCCGGGCATCCCGGCAGGGGAAATTCACGTCGATCCCGGGCGTTATGCATTGTATTGGACTTTGTCTGACCAAACCGCCTTGCGCTATTCCGTCGGCATCGGACGCCCCGGCCTTTATGAAGCCGGCACTTTCCATGTTGGTGCGAAAAAGGAATGGCCAAGCTGGACGCCCACGCCCGACATGATTGAACGCGATCCAGAAGCCTATGCGGAATTTGCCGATGGCATGCCGGGTGGCGTTGACAACCCACTCGGCGCACGGGCGCTATACCTGTATACCCCCGAACGCGGCGACACCTATCTGCGCATCCATGGCACCAATACGCCGCGCACCATCGGTACCGCCGTTTCGAACGGCTGCGCCCGGCTGGTGAACGAGCAGATCATTGAACTTTATGAGATGGTGCCGGTAGGGACCCGGGTTTTCCTGTATCCCGCGCCGGTCACGCTTGATGGCAACTAGAGCCTGTCTGGATGTCGCGTTGCCCTTGAATGGGCTCTGCCTCAATTTGGGGAGTGGACACAACATGGGGGTCATGCGGCAGGTTTGCTGATCTTGACTGTCAGGCGACCATCGAGGACAGCGGCTCTGGTGACGGCAACGCGGTTAGCATCTTTTGGCGACCACCTCATCCGTCTGCGCTTTCCCATGCGGGCATTGGCAATGTCATCGACCGACCCTATCGCGCGAGCTGACGAGATCGGCAGCCCACTCCGATGACGGCGGCCATAGTCCACGAGGGATTCCATGTTGTTCGCGCGGTAGGTGTGCTGCGTCTGGTCGCGTGCCTGCACGCGCGCGGCAGTGGCTCGGAAAGCCAAAGGTTCTGCCGCAAGGCGGGCGGAATCGAGGATGAGCCCTTTCAGATAAGTTTCCGCGACCCGTGCTCTGCCGTGCCACAGCCACCAGCGCAGGCTGGTGACTGGTCGCTCGAACAACACCCTCTGGCCCGAAAACCCGTCGGTCTGAACGAGACCTTGCACGGCGACCTCGACATGCCGCACGCGCATGGAAATGTGCCAACGGTCGAGTATATGTTTTACATCGCCGCCGACGGCATTTCGGATGAGGTTCGGGAGAGCCGGTTCACCATCCGAGATCACGGTCAACAGACGGCCCGGCTTCCACCCAAAGGCCGATAGCTCGTCACGCATACGGTTGCGTGGCGACGCCGTTGCATTGACGACCAAGCCAAATCGCCTGCACATATGCCGGTTTTCGATCTTGCCTACCACAAGATCCAGGTGTCGTTGCTGATATTCCGGTCGACAGCGGATATGCGCGCCGTCCAGGAATACTGTCAAACCACCTTTGGGAACCGCGTCAGCGCGATCACCCGAAGACCTGCTGGTTTGCTCGAGTTTCTCCGAAATCCGACCCAGTCGGCTGCGCACTGTCATGTGATAAGATGGGTGGCAGGGAAGGAAACTTTGCATCAGTCGCGCGGCTTCCCGAAAGGAATGCCGGGACGCAAGCTCGGCATGCAGACGCTGCAACTCCGGAGTAGCGCGGACTGGAAAGAAGCAGACGAGCGGCGAAATAGGCCCGCCGGGGAACGCCGTTGACCTGGCATCGCAGGAACAGCGGCGTAGGCGCGCGGCTTTCACCCGAACCCGGCCAAAAAGCGTGTCGAGAACCCGCGTGCGATAGTCATGGATGCGCGGACCCGGCTACAAGTCGGACAGACGCGGCCCTCTCGGATGACCTCCTCGACCTGATCACAAAGAATGGCCTTCTGGATTTGTCCGACGATCCCTTTCCCATCCTCAAGGCACAGCCCGAACCCTTCTGGGCAAGTGACCCGGTACGGTCGAGAAATGCCGCCAAGCTGGTGACTGCGCTTCTCCCCATTGTCAAAGGTCGTTTCAACTGTAATCCGGTCATCCACGGCAGCACCCCCCCCAAAGAACTTACCTTAGCGCGGGTGAGGGCACCGACGAGGACCCCCATGTTTTGTCCACTCCCACCTTATGAGAAATAGCTGTAGCCTGAAAATCGCCCGAACCTCAAGTTGTTGATCTACTTCAACAACCTGACCGAATCTCGCAGTCTACTCGATCGGTATCAGCATCGAATGATCAGCCAAATCCATACCAAAGCCCGGTGCAGCGTTCACGCGTAGTTTGCCGTTT
>JANOMH010000116.1:0-3781 GCA_031420215.1 Rhodobacterales bacterium
TCAAACAGCGCCCGCACGCGTGCCCCCTGGCCCTGATAGACCATCCGCTTGATCGGCTCGTAATCTTTCAGGATTTTCTTGATCTTGTTTGGCGCACAGACCGCCTCAAGAGCCGTCACAACGGCATCGCTTTCGCGGGCATACAGCAGCGGGAACATCCGGTAGTGGCAGCTGACCGCGCCGTCCAATCCGCCTAGCCCCGGCCCCGGCCTGCCACCACCAAAGGAATGGATAACCAAGGGCAGGACTACCTGGTCCAGCCATGGGTCCAGCGGTTGCAGCACCAGTTCGGGCGGCGGGTCGGCGCGAACTGACAGGGCGTAGTCAGTGAAGCGTTGGCCAAAGGCGCGGGGGTCCGCCCCGAAAAACCAGCCGGCGTTGAAATACAGGTAGCGTTGCCAATACTCATCAGGGTGCGACAAGTCCAAAGATGACGCAAAATCAAGACCGAACCGGTCATAAAGTGATTTCCACGTCGCGGTGTAGCCGGGCCAATAAAGCTCTTCCTGCGGCCATGTGCCTTCGCGCCGCATCGAGGCGGCGGGTTTGGTGAAATCGAACGGCAGGGATGCCAGATCGCCGGTGATCAGGGTGTCGCTGTCGAAAAAGACAAAGGGTTGGTCGGGCGGCAAACAGGCCAGCCCTTCGATCTTGTTCCCATAGGGATAATCCTGCCCGAAATGCTGGCTGGTCAAGGGCACAATCCCGGCCCCCAGATCAATCAGGGCGGCCCGCACATCGTCGGCCATCCGCGGGTCTTGCGGCCAAAGCGGCCCCGGCTGCGGTTCAGCCACGATCAGCCGCCCGGCAAAGCCCGGACTATTGGCGCGTAACGAGGCCGCAAAAATCAGGGCTTCGTATTGCAGCCGCCCCCGTTGGCCGACTATGAGGATGTTGAACGATTGCCCTGCCTGCGCCGGTTTTGCCATGTTGTGGTCCTGCTGCCCGGTTTTGTGGCAGTATAGACCGGGACGGGGCCAGTCGAAAGCCACGAGTGTCCCATGTGAAAAAGACGCTGTTGCACTTTGCGGTCCTTGTCGGTGGGGTGCACTGCGCTTAGCAGATGGCACAACCGGCAGCATGCAGTATGATCGGGCGCAGATGCTTCAGCCCTGAAACAGGAACCAAGCCAAAGCCAGTGGCGTTGGATCAGGCCGCAATTTGGAGAAGGTCTATGAGCATTCCCCCGCAATCCGAATTACCTGACCTGATCACCCAAACGATCCGCGGCCACCGCCGCCGGTTTACGGTCTTGGGGATCATTCTGATCGTGCTCGGCGTTCTGGCGATCTTGTTTCCTCTGCTTTCCAGTATCGCGGTCAAGCTGATCCTGGGATGGTTCTTTCTGCTGGTTGGCGCATCTCTGCTGTTTGCGGCGTTTCAGATGCGCGACTGGCGCTCGGCGGTATGGGCCGGACTGATTGGCGTGTTGCATCTGGCCGCCGGGGTGTACCTGACATTTTTTCCGCTGACCGGGCTGATTGGCCTGACGTTTTTTGTCGGGCTGGTGTTTCTGGTCCAAGGGGCGGGCGAAGCGGTGATGGCCTGGCAGCACCGCCCGCGCGAAGGCTGGGTCTGGTTGGGCTTTAGTGCCGCCGCGTCACTGCTGCTGGGGGTAATGCTGATCGCAGGCCTGCCCGGCACGGCCCTTTGGGCGCTGGGGCTGTTCTTGGGAATGAACCTGATCAGTTCAGGCGCATCCTTTGTGGCATTGGCCCGGATGCCCTGACGGGGCACGAGGGAAAAAAGTGGCGGGAACCGCGGCATCCGTGGGCGTGATATTCCCGAGGACCTGCGTTTACAGGTGGGCGCCAGGTAAACAGACCAAGATCTGCACAGAGCCAGCTCCCTCGGATTTATGTAAGGCCACTGGAATTTGACGCTGGTCACGAGAAGGGCAGAAGCCCGCCAAGGGTAATCTAGGGCGTCTGGAGCCTTGCGGCAAGGGGAATGAAGGGCCGGACCCTTAGCTTTCCGTGCCAGTGTCAAGCAGCCAGCCGCCGGGCCCAACCATTTCGGTCGGCAAACGATAGATGAACCGCTCGATCACCCCGACCGCCAACAGGCTCATTGCCACTTCGAAAAACGAGATGTCGGACAGCATGTAGGCGATCAGGGACATGGGGGCAGCTCCATTGTTTGTTAAGCCATTGTTTACGGGTGGAGGTGGCACAAACATGTCCCTTGCAAGGAAACTTGTAGCGTGACGCTGGGTCACCTGTCCGGAACCCGCCACAATTGGCAACCGGATGGGCAGGGTTTTCGGGGTAAGAATCATCTTGGACTTGACCGATGTTCACGACTTGTTCATATTTGTTCCATGCCAGATGACCTGCAACCCATTCTTTTAAGACCCGGCCAGCAATTGGCCCGTGGCGTTTGTCGCCACCTGCTGACCCATGATTTTGTCACAGTCGAGGAACTGACCCCGACCGGGGGGTTGCGGGTCGATGTGATGGCGCTGGGCCCGAAGGGCGAAGTTTGGGTGATCGAGTGCAAGTCGGGCCGCAATGATTACCTGACCGACCATAAATGGCAGGGCTATATGGAATGGTGTGACCGGTTTTTCTGGGCGGTCGATGCCGATTTTCCGACCGAACTGTTGCCCGAGGCTACCGGCCTGATCGTGGCTGATGCCTATGATGCCGAGATTATCCGCATGGCCCCCGAGGTGAAATTACCCGGTGCCCGCCGCAAAGTGATGGTGCAGAAATTCGCCCGCCACGCTGCAATCCGGCATCATGCGGTGCGGGATCCGCAGCTTAACGTTTCTTCTTGGTAAGCCCGCGCGCCGCTTTGGCCGCGGCAAGGATTTCCTCGGCAATTTCCTCGGCCTCTTCCGGTTCGAAATCCATAGGGATTTCAAAGCCGTTTCCTTCGACAAAAATCCGGACCATGCCCAGATCGGTCGGCCCGATCTGGATGTTCGCCTCGATATCGCGTTCGCTGTTGATGCCCATGATCGCCCCATGTGTTGATCCGTTGGGCGTAACCTGATGTCGGGTCCATTGGCAAGGCAATCGACAAAGTTGTGGGCAAGCCCGGGGGCATTGCCACTTGCATTCATATCTGCCCCCCGCTAAATCGACCCCAAGTGCCGCGTTAGCTCAGTTGGTTAGAGCGCTTGATTGTGGAGCATAAACTCCACCTTCACATAGCTTCTCATATCGAACCCAACCGCTTGAAAATAAAAGGAGAAGCGCAAAACTCCTACACATAGTCTCTCATACATGATAGCCCTTAATCACGAGGTTTGGGAGACTAAGATGCGACTCACAGACCTACAAATACAAAAGCTGGCAGCGCCGGAAGCGGGCCAGAAAACCTACTGGGAAGATGGATTTGGCGTCCGGGTCTCCCAAGGCGGTACCAAGTCCTTCGTGGTGATGTTTGGAAAGGACCGCAAGCTCAAGACCATTGGTCGTTACCCCGCCATGAGCCTTAAAACGGCCCGTCGAGAGGCTCAGCTGTTGTTGGCGACGCAGACCAGCACCAGGATCCAAATGACCCTGTCTGAGGCTCGTGAAGCTTACCTTAAGGAATGTGAGGGGAAGAACCGGTCTTCTACCGTAAGTGGATACCGTCATCATCTCAAGAACCTCAAGAAGGATGATCTGGCAGCTGTCTCAAAAGATGACATGCCAGCGACTGCGCATGCTGTGATGGCGGGGAAAGTGTTTTTTAACTGGTGTATTCGAAATGAACTAGTAGATAAAAACCCGTTTGCGCACTCGCAGGTCACTTATGGTAAACGTGACCGCGTACTTACCCCAGAAGAAAT
>JANOMH010000117.1:0-3308 GCA_031420215.1 Rhodobacterales bacterium
GTGCACATCTTCGGGGCGCTGGACGAATGACAGGGCCAGCCAATCCACGCCCAGCTCGCAGACAAACTCCAGATCCTTGCGGTCCTTGTCCGACAGCGCGGCCAGCGGCAGGACAACATCGGGCACATTCACGCCCTTGCGATTGGAAATCATGCCGCCGACCATGACTTCGCAATTGGCAAAGGTCGCGCCACAATCCTTGACCTTCAGCCGGATTTTGCCGTCATTGACCAACAAGGATGCGCCCGGTTCCAGCGCATCGAAAATCTCTTTATGCGGCAACTGCACGCGGGTCACGTCGCCCTCGGCCGGATCAAGATCAAGCCGGAAAGCGGCGCCCACAACCAGATCTTCGGATCCCTTGGCAAACACGCCGACACGCAACTTTGGTCCCTGCAAATCCGCCAAAATCCCGATGGGCGAGCCCAGATCCGCCTCGACCTGGCGGATGATTTCGTGGCGTTTGCGGACATCCTCATGGGCCCCGTGGCTCATATTCAGCCGGAACACATCGGCACCTGCCTCGGCCAGCTTGCGGATCATCTCGTAAGTCGACGACGCCGGACCAAGTGTGGCCACGATCTTGACATTGCGGTTGCGTTTCATCGGCAAAAGTCCTTCATTGATTTTTGACGCGCTGTTACCGCTAACGCCAATTTCGGAGCCCTTATTGCGCAATTCACTTGATGCCACAACTAGCCTATGGGCATTGAGACAGAGTTGACAGATACAGACTGCCTGAAATGCCCCATCCTGCCTACGAAATCATCACTTCCGCGCCTTCGCGTTGGCTCGTGACCTGCGACCATGCCTGCAATGCGGTGCCGGATTGGGTGAACGGGGGCACGCTGGGGCTGCCCGACGCCGATATGGCGCGGCATATCGCCTCGGATGTGGGGGCCGCCGGGCTGACCCGGGCACTGGCCGCCGAACTGAATGCGCCTGCGATTCTGTCGCGGTTTTCCCGGCTGGTGATCGATCCCAACCGGGGGCCAGATGACCCGACCTTGCTGATGCAGCTATATGACGGGACCATTATCCCCGGCAACCGGCATGCCGGGCCTGCCGAACTGGCGCAGCGGATGGAGCGGCTGTATCAGCCCTATCACAGCGCCTTGGCCAGCCTAGCCGGACAGCGCGACGATACGGTCATCTGCGCCATTCATTCGTTTACCCCGCAACTGCGGGGCAGGCTGCCGCGCCCGTGGCACGTGGGGGTGCTCTATTCGCATCTGGACGACCGGCTGGCCCTGCCGCTGATCAAGCGTTTATGCAATGAACCCGACCTGTGCATCGGCGACAACGAACCCTATGCCGGGCACCTGCCGGGCGATGCCATCGACCAGCACGCGCTATTGCCGGGCCGGCTGAATGTGCTGATCGAACTGCGCCAGGACCTGATTGCCGATACAGCGGGGCAAGTGTATTGGGCCAAACGGCTTGCCCCGATCCTGGCCGCCGCCCTGTCTGATTTGAATTGAGGCCCAATGACCCGCTACGCTGCCGCAATATTCGACCTTGACGGCACCCTGATCGGGACCGAACGGATGCTGATCGACACCTGTATCCAGACCCTGGCCCGCTATGGCCACACAGTCAGCCGGGATTTTGTGATCTCGATGGTCGGTGTGTCCGAGGCCGAAGGCTTTGACCGGATTTGCACCCATATCGGTGTGCGGCTGGACCCGGTCGAGTTTGGCGCGACCTGGAGCCTGGCCAATCAGGCAGCTTATGCCAAGGGGATTCCGCTGATGCCGGGGGTCGATACGCTGCTTGCAGGGTTAAAGGCGCAAGGCATCCCTCATGCGGTGGCCACCAACAGCAGCACGGCGGGGGCTTTGCGGAAACTGGGGCTGGCCGGAATTGGCCAAACCTTTGAACATGTGGTCGGATTTGACGCGGTGACCACGCCCAAACCCGCCCCCGACGTCTTTCTTGCCGCCGCCGCCCTGCTTGGCGCAGACCCCGCCGACTGCATTGCGTTCGAAGATAGCGACCCCGGCGTGATCGCCGCATTGGCCGCCGGTATGACCGTCGTGCATGTGCCCGACATGGCCACCCCCCGGCAAAACGGGGCCCATCATCTGGCCGGATCGATTCTGGATGGGGCACGGTTGGCCGGGTTGATGGTTTAGGCAGCTTGCGCACCTGCCTTTGGGGTGGTCAGATAACCCTGCCCCCTTTTGAAGGAGTCCGAATATGGATGCCCAAACCCGCACTGAAATCGAAGCCGCCGCATTCCGCCGCCTGCGCCAGCATCTGATGACCGACCGGTCCGATGTGGCCAATATCGACCTGATGAACCTCGCCGGGTTTTGCCGGAACTGTCTGGCCCGCTGGTGGCAGGAAGCGGCATCAGAGCGTGGCTTTACCTTTTCCAAGGAAGAGGCGCGGACCGACTATTACGGCATGCCCTATGCCGACTGGCAGGCTGGGCAAACCCCGGCGGATCCGGCCAAACAGGCGGCCTTTGATCAGGCAATCAAGGCGCATCAGGGGTAGCATCGCGCCACCCGATCGTTTACCTTTCCCGCCTAACAAAAAGGCCCCCGTCACCGGGGGCCTTTTTTCACCTCGCGTGGGTCGCACCCACCCTACATCAATCCCGGCTTTCCGGCGTATCGACCAACATCTGATCGAACTCGTCGCCACCGATCACATCCGCCCGGATCGGTGCCGCCAGCATCGCCGCCGCCTCGGCATCATCCCGCCGCGCCTCGATCACCTTGTTATCGCGTTCCGCCGCAATCGCCCGCATCAGTCGGGTCGCGCCGCCGGTGCCTGCCGGGATCAACCGGCCGACAATGACGTTCTCTTTCAGACCGACCAGCTTGTCACGCTTGCCCTGCACTGACGCCTCAGTCAGCACGCGGGTGGTTTCCTGGAACGACGCGGCCGAGATGAACGACCGGGTCTGCAGCGACGCCTTGGTGATGCAGAGCAGGATCGGCTCGCCGGTTGCCGGACGGCCGCCACGGGCAATCGCCTTGTCATTGGCCTCGTCAAACTCGGCCTTGTCCACGTTCTCGCCCCTGAGCAGCGTGGTATCGCCCGAGTCGGCAATTTCCCATTTCTGCAGCATTTGCCGGACGATCACCTCGATATGCTTGTCGTTAATCTTCACGCCCTGCAGGCGGTACACATCCTGCACTTCGTCGATCATATAGACGGCCAGCGCCTCGACGCCCATAATGGCAAGGATGTCATGGGGGGCAGGGTTGCCATCCATGATGTAGTCGCCCTTCTGGACAAAATCGCCTTCCTGCACCGGAATATGCTTGCCCTTCGGGATCATATATTCCTTTTTC
>JANOMH010000118.1:0-2645 GCA_031420215.1 Rhodobacterales bacterium
TGAAATTCGTCCAATATATCACCAGCCCCGAAGGGCAGGCGCGATTGGCCACGTCGTCGTGCTATTGGGGGATGCCCGCCAATGCGGCGGCCGGCGATGTGCTGACCACCGAACAAAAGGCCATCCTGCGTTGGGACAATCAGCCCGATTATCTGGCCCGGTCGCAACTGTATCCGGTGCCGGATGCTGCACTTGATACCGCGATGCAGGATCTGTGGACCGACATGCTGCAGAACTGATGCAGACCATCGAACAGGCAGACTGCCGCCGCGCCTTGGGGTTCATCGCCCCGGCGCTGCTATGGCTTGCCTGTTTTTTTCTGCTGCCTTTTGGCCTGATGTTGGGCCTGTCATTCGCCCGGCTTGAGGGGCGGGATATCGTCCAAGGGTTCTTCCCTGACAATTACATCCGCTTTTTCACCGACCCCTCACTGCTGCACGGGTTGGTCGTGTCGCTGGAAATCACAGCACTGGTCACGGTCATCTCGGTCTTACTCGCCTATCCCCTCGCCTGGATCATTGCGATGCAGGTGCCGCCCCGCTGGCAAAGGCTGGCGCTGTTGCTGGCTGTGCTGCCGTTCTGGACCTCTTACGTGATCCGGTCCTATGCGTGGCTCTTGGTTCTGGGCCAGAAGGGGGTGATCAATACTGCGTTGCAAGGGATGGGCCTGATCGCTGAACCGCTTGAAATCGCGTCTACCCGGTCGGCGACGGTCATCGGCTTTGTCCATTTCTTTGTCATGCTGCTGACGCTGACGATCTATGCCAACCTGATCCAGCTATCCCCGAACTACGCCCGTGCCGCCGCCGATCTGGGGGCAAATGGCTGGCGCACGTTCCGGCATGTGATCCTGCCGCTGACCCTGCCGGGCGTGGTCACCGGCGCATTCCTGACCTTTGTGCTGTGCATCGGCGACTACATCACGCCGCAGATATTGGGTGGCAATAATGAACTGACCTTGCCGCAGCTAATCATGCTGCAACTGGGCCGACGGGGTGATTTTCCGATGGCATCCGCGATGTCGGTGATCCTGATGGGGGTGGTGACGCTGGCCTATCTGGCAAGCGCCCGCTGGCTAAGGTTGGACCGGGTATGAAGGCGCTGGGCTGGCTCTATTTGACCCTGCTCTATGGGTTCATATTCCTGCCCGTCGCGGTGCTGGTGCTGTTCTCGTTTCAGGACGGGCGGTTGCCGGTGCCGCCGTTCAGCGGGCCGACGTTGCGCTGGTATGAGGATATCTTGAGCAACCGCGACCTGATGGCTGCCTTGGGCAATTCCTTCCTCGTGGCACTGATCTCCTCCGCCTTTGCCCTGCTGTTGGGGTTTCTGGCCGCCCATGCCTTGGCCCGCTACCGCCTGCCCGGATCGGTCTGGATGCGCGGGCTGCTGATTGCGCCGATGACTGTATCCTATCTGATCATCGCATTGGGGCTGCTCACCGTGTTCAACCGGCTGGGCCTGCCGCCGTCACTTTGGGCCACGGGGATCGGGCATGTGGTCATCAACCTGCCCTTGTGCTTTGCGATCCTGTTTGCCGCGATGGGCGATCATCAGAAAAACGCCGAACGGGCGGCGCGGGATTTGGGGGCGTCTGAAATCCGGGTGCTCTGGCTGGTGTCGGCCCCCATGCTGCTGCCGCCATTGCTCGCCGCGTTTTTCCTGTCGGTGACCTTCAGCTGGGACGAGTTCATCATCGCCTTCCTGCTGACCCGGTTCGATGTGACTTTGCCGGTGGAAATCTGGTCGATGCTGCGCTCTGGCCTGTCGCCCAAGACCAATGCGGTGGGATCACTGGTGTTTCTGGTGTCCATTGCATTGGTGCTGGTCATGGAGTTCACGGTGTTCCGAAAGGCCAAAAGATGACTGCAGCCCTGTCTGTTCGAGGGGTGAGCCAGAGCTTTGGCGGCGCTTCTGCCCTGTTCGATGTCAGCCTTGAAATCGCAGCGGGAGAATTCATCGTGCTGCTGGGGCCGTCGGGCTGTGGCAAGACGACGCTGTTGTCGATTCTGGGCGGGTTCATCACCCCGACCATGGGGCAGGTCCTGATCGGTGGCCGCGACATGACGCATGTATCGCCCAAGGACCGGCCCACGACGACGATGTTTCAGGATTACGCGCTGTTTCCGCATATGTCCCTGCTCGACAACGTCAGTTTCGGTCTGCGGATGCGCGGGCAGGGACGGCGTCAGCGGGATCTGAAGGCGCGGGATATGTTGGCCATGGTTGGGCTGGAGGGCAAGGCACAAAGCCGCCCGCATGAATTGTCCGGCGGCCAAAGACAGCGTGTCGCCCTCGCCCGCGCTTTGGCGGTTGATCCCGATGTGCTGTTGCTCGATGAACCGCTGGGCGCGCTTGACCTGAAACTGCGCCGCCAGATGCAGGACGAGCTCAAAGCGATCCAGCGCCGGGTTGGCACCACATTCGTGCATGTGACCCATGACCAGGAGGAAGCCATGGCCATAGCTGACCGCATTGTGGTGATGAACGCAGGCACCATCGCCGACATCGGCCCGCCGCAACAGATTTATCTGTCACCCAAATCGTTGTTCAGTGCCAATTTCATGGGCGAAATCAATCTGATCCCGGCCAGGCCAACAGCCACGGGGCTCGACACGCCGCTGGGGCCAATACCCCTGAAAACCACC